>JAGGXO010000059.1 GCA_021163015.1 Candidatus Bipolaricaulota bacterium | reverse complement strand
GAGTAGGCCTGCTCATGCAGTTCGTGGAATTTCTCGATTAGGAGGCCAAATTGGCTTGCGTCTCTTAGCGCATCAGCGGGAACGGGGGTGCGCACCGTGTGTTCTTGCCCACGATAGCGCAGATCGAGGAAGCGTTCGATCCACACGCGCTCCAACGGGAACTCCTCGTCGCGGAATTGTTGCTGCGCCTCGTCTTCAAGTTCAGAGAAAGCGGCGGTGATCTGCGAGATCTGTGAGGCGCTGCATGACATCAACCGCGTGCGGATGAAATCGTGACGCAGGTTCGTCATTAGCATTCCCCATGCGGAGAATTGTCCGGGAGCGCGTGGCACGATTACCTTGCGCATATGCAATTCTCTGGCGAGTGTTGCACCGTGCAGCGCACCGGCGCCGCCAGAAGCGACGAGGGCGAAATCGCGCGGGTCGTACCCTCGTTCTATACTCACCCGTTCCAGAGCAGCCTGCATATTGGCGTTGGCTAATCGCAAGATGCCAAGCGCTGCTTCCAGTATCGAGAGCCCAAAGGGTTCAGCGATCTTGCGTACTGCCGCCTTTGCTTTATCACCATTTAGCTTCATCTGGCCGCCGAGGAAGTAATCGGCGCTAAGCCGTCCGGTGAGGAGGTTTGCGTCAGTGACCGTGGGCTCTGTCCCACCCAGATCATAGCAAGCCGGTCCAGGATCTGCGCCGGCGCTGCGCGGCCCAACATGCAGCGCGCCGCCCTGATCAATCCAGGCAATCGAGCCACCACCGGCTCCCACCTCCACTATGTCAAGAACGGCGATCTTCACCGGGTAACCCGCCCAGGTGCTCGTCTTCTCCAGGTGATAGTCGGTGTTGATCTTCAGGCGTCCTTGATCTATCAGGCTTACCTTGGCAGTAGTTCCTCCCATGTCGAACGAGATTACGCTCTTCTCGTCCGCCGCTTTCGCAACGACACTTGCTCCAATCACTCCTCCCACGGGGCCAGACTCCACAAGGTGAATTGGAACTAGCTCTGCATGGGGAAAAGTTGTCGTCCCGCCGTTAGACTGCATGGCATACTTTGCCCCCGTGATTCCCAGCTTCGACAGTTCGTTATCGAGTGTGGTCAGGTACAGCTTGGTCGATGGCTGGACGTAAGCGTTGAGTACGGTAGTGTTTGTTCGTTCGTACTCCCGCCACTCCTGCGTGATTTCATGAGAGACGGTAACGGAAGCCTCTGGGTAGAGCTTCTCGATGATCGCTCGTGTACGTTGCTCATGTGCATGATTGGCGTAAGCATGGATGTAGCATACAGCGATCGCTTCGATCCCCGCCTTCTTGCAGGCCTCTATGGCAAGGATTACATCTTCCTCTTCCAGCGGTTGCAGTATCTCCCCGAGGTGATCGATGCGTTCCCGTACCTCGAACCGATATCGACGTGGGACGAAAGGCTTCGGTTTCTCATAGAATAGGTTGTACATATCGGTGCGATTCGCGCGTTGGATCTCTAGAACATCTCGGAATCCGCGTGTGGTAATCAGCGCCGTCTTTGCTCCTGTTCGTTCAGTAAGAGCGTTAATTACGACGGTCGTGCCATGAACAAACTGGCGGACTTCTGTCGGATCGATTCCGCTCTTGCGGATCGTACGCATCACACCATCTGCGAAATTGCCCGGAGTAGTGAGGTCCTTCTCCAGGACGACATCACCCTTTGTCTCTTCCAACGAAACGAGATCGGTAAACGTTCCGCCGATATCAATGGCTAGCCTTTGTGCCATTCTAAGTGTTCTCCCCCTTCCAAGAGTTTCATTGTCAGTACCCACAGGATTCTTGCAGCAGTGTCGCCCAAGTTCTGGACCGTGTGGGCCTGTGTCGAGAAAATATGAAAGCTGTCACCGGACTTGAGCGTCTCTTTCTTGTCTTCTACCACCAAAAGGATCTCCCCTCCCAGTACATAACCGAATTCCTCACCAGCGTGGGCCATGGTTAGAGGCTGATAGTGAGGTGGGTATTCGGCAATTAGCGCCTCCAGCACCCGATCAGGCGTTGAGTTGGATAAGAGATTGTAGACGACCTGTGAGTCGCCGATCTTTATCCGGCTTCGCGGTTTGCCCGCCCTTACGACCAGAGGCCCATCGGAGGGCATGGCCGCGAAGAAATGGGTGAGAGGAACCTCCAGCGCTTCGCAAATTGCGTGAAGAGAAGTGATAGATAGTGAAGACAGCCCACGTTCAACCTGAGAAAGAAACCCGATAGACAGATTGCAGCGAGAAGACAGCTCCTCCAATGTCCAGCCTTTGCGTTGTCTCAGGGTACGTAGGCTACGGCCGATTTCGTGGTCCATGATTTTAGTATAGTGAAATTTTTTCACTAGTCAAGAGCGGGAAAGATCCAACGTGACGCCTGAGTGATGAGATTCTTATTGGCTCGTCGTTCTTGACTGGCGAAATGTGTTGCGGAAGGGGATTTTCTGTTGCAGGCAGCAAGCAATGGTTCCCCGTGGAGTGAAGTGGTGCAATGCGCCGCACTGATAATCTACCTCGCAGCGTGTATAATACATCGATTATCAACCTCAGAAGGAGGCTCTCGTGTCAAAAGAAACACTTGACAAAGTATCAGTTTACGTTCCCAAGAACAAGGTAGAGAATCGCCCTATAGAGCGACTTGCTGCGCTAGCGGACCAACAGGACCGCTCGGTCAGCTACCTCGCGGTGGAAGCAATCCTCGATTACCTAAGAGAGGAAGAGAGGAAAAGCTAAGCCTGGTTAATTCTTCTGGACGATACGGATTCGAGATGAG
>JAGGXO010000064.1 GCA_021163015.1 Candidatus Bipolaricaulota bacterium | reverse complement strand
GGGTCGTTAAGCATTGTAGGGTGCCGGGTTTGAACTATTGGAATCTCTTGAACCGATCCAGCAGTTGTTTCACGTTCTGTTGGAACGCCTCCATCTGATCCTTCATCTGAGACTTAAAGCTGGATAGCGCCGTCTCCAGATCGGTGGAGCTTCCGGTGAAGTTGATCATGTCCTGCGTGAACGCGTCCTTCTTCTCCTTCAGAGTGTTTCCTTCGGAGAGGACACCGGCGAGGATGTCGTGCACCTGCTGCATCTGCGCCGCTGTAAGATCCAGCTTGTTGATCGTGATCGCGATCCCTAGCTCGTCCGCGTTCGCTACCCCGGTGGTCTGAGCGATCGCCGGAATCACGGCGAACAGCCCCACTGCAACGGCAACTACCAATGTCAGTCTTGCTCTTTTCATGATGAACCTCCTCATCGATTTATCGATATGCTATCTGACATCGATGAAGGAGCTGCTGCAAAGTTATGGTGATTGTGTGAAGGAGGTTAGCCTTCGCCATGAGACGCGGACTGCTGTGAGTTTCGCGCGTGCGCGCGCCGCTGTTCTTCATGCTCGTAGGCTTCGATGATGCGTGCCACGAGCGGATGGCGCACCACGTCAGCCTTCTTCAGGTTGACAAACGAGATCCCGCGTACCCCGTTTAAGATCGCGTGCACGCTCGCCAGTCCCGATACACCATCCTCAAGGTCGACCTGGGTGACGTCGCCTGTAACAACCGCCTTGGAGTTGAACCCCAGACGCGTAAGGAACATCTTCATCTGGATCGATGTCGTGTTCTGCGCCTCATCGAGGATAACAAAACTGTTGTTCAGGGTTCGCCCGCGCATGAACGCTAACGGTGCCATCTCGATCCGGCCGTGTTCTGTGAGTTTCTCAAACTCCGTCGCTGGAATCATGTCGAAGATCGCGTCGTAGAGAGGTCTCAGGTACGGGCTCACCTTTGCCTGGATGTCCCCTGGGAGGAATCCCAGCTCCTCGCCCGCTTCCACCGCCGGGCGAGTGAGGATGATCCGCTTCACCTTCTCTTTCTTCAGATAATCTATCGCCATCGCCACCGCCAGGTACGTCTTTCCCGTCCCCGCTGGGCCGATGGAGAAGACTATGTCATTTTCGCGCATCGCCTGCACGTAGCGGTGCTGTCCAACGGTCTTTGCGCGTATCTCCTCCCCCCAGTGAGTCACCCTCACTACATCGGAGAGTGCTCCCTCTACAGAACCACCGCTCTTGATCTGCGAGATGAGGTAGCGAACGTCGGCAACGCTGGGAATATGGTTTGATTCAACTATGTCCAGTAGCTTCTCGAAGAGCGAGCGCACCTTCTCTACTTCATCGGGGGCGCCCTCGATGTGCACGGTCTCTCCCCGCGCGACAATCTGTGCGGAGAAGGCCTTCTCGACTTCCTTCAGGTTGCGGTTGTATTCACCAAGGATCGCCGTCGATTCCGTGTTGTCCCGTAGCCTGATCTCCGCACTTCCCATCTCGCTCATAGTTCGTCCCCCATCAGGTACCCATCCTTCATGCTGGCGATGCGCACATCGACCTCATCTCCCGGAACATGTGCCATGGCGGTATGTACGTGTGTATCTATGTATCCACGCGTGTACCCTCGCCACTTGCCATCTTCCGTCTTCTCTTCCAACAAGACGCTGAGGACTCTTCCGATACAACCTGAGAAGAGATCCCGCTGTGTCGTGCGATACACATGCTCTGCCTCTTCCGCACGTGTTCGTTTCACTGACTCTGGCACTTGGTCACCCATACGTGCGGCGATCGTCCCGGCACGCGGAGAGTAGCGAAACAAGTGCAGGTTTGCAAACCGCACTTGTTCGATCATCGATAGCGTATTCCGAAACGCATCATTACTCTCCCCGGGAAATCCCACGATGATATCCGCCCCGAACGTCGCCTGCGGAATGTCGCGCCTGATCAGTTCTACTCGCGAGAGGTAGAACTCCCGGCTGTAGCCGCGCGCCATCGATCTCAACACATCGTCGTCCCCGCTCTGCAGTGGGATGTGGAAGTGCGGACAGGCACGATCGCTCGTGGCAAATACGCTGACGAGTTCATCATCGATGCCGTAGGGATTGATCGAGGCTAGCCGCAGCCGACGCAAGCCCTCGATATTCAATAGTTCCTTAACCAACGAAGCGACGGTGCCATCCGGCGGTGCAAACTGTGCTAGATTGATCCCGGTGAGGACAATCTCCGGATAGCCGTTCTTGACAAGAGAGAGGGCTTCATCAACAATAGCCGCGACAGGCTTACTTCGTGACGGACCGCGCACCTGCGTCGTGCGGCAGAAGGTGCAGGCTAGATCACATCCATCTTGCACCTTAAGGAAGGCGCGGATTCGTTCAGGTTGCGCCGAAATGTGCTCATTTTGCATAGGTGAGGGAGACTCGGACGGCAGGATGCCAGCCTCACCAGCCAATACACGATCGACCACTTCACTGATTCTGGTCTTCCATGCGTTTCCTGCCACCAGATCGACCTGATCGAGCTTGGACAGTCCGCTTACCACAGCGTCCCCCACGCAGCCGATGACGATGATCTTCGCGCCAGGGCTCTCCCGACGTAGACGGTGGATCATTTGACGTGCCTTTCGTTCAGCAAGTGATGTCACGGTGCAGGCGTTGATTATGTAGATATCGGCACAACGCGTAACAATCTCGTGGCGCGACTCAAGCACCTCACGCATCATCTGTGTCTCGTATTGGTTCACACGGCAGCCGAAAGTAATTAACGCAACTCGTGGCCGAGTCTGATTGGTATTCATGGATACCTAAGGATACTCAGGTCGGCTTTGCAGTCAACAGGCGGCCACAACAGTTGACATTCCCCGTTTGTTGTGATAGGGTCAAGTTTAGGGATCGATGTTGAGGGGGAAAACGATGCGTAAACAGATCCTATTTGCTCTGGGCGCAGTGGTGATTGTCATTGGGATAGTCATCGGATGGTACCTCGTCACGCAGCGCCACGTTGGACGCTTGGTGGCACAAGGAAAACGAACAAACATCTTGATATTGGGCCTAGACAAGTTTGGAAGCACGAGTCACAGCGATACGATGATGCTCCTCAGCCTGGCACCTGAAGAAGATGTCGTCCTCATGTCAATACCTCGGGACTTGCGTGTGAAGCTCGCTGATGGTGGTTTTCATAAGCTGAATGCTGCCTACGCAAAAGGTGGAATTGCCCAGACGCGCAAGACACTGACGAACCTATTAGGCACTAGTATCCCGTTTTACATTACCATCGATTATACTGGCTTTGAAAGTCTAGTCGATCAGTTGGGTGGCGTCACGATCACTGTGGACGAGGCAATCAAGTATGACGATGATCGCGCCGATCCACCACTGCATATAGATGTTCAGCCCGGCCCGCAGACACTTGATGGCAAGACTGCTCTTGAGTACGTTCGCTACCATGGGGATACAGAAGACCTTGGTGGAATAGACAGACAGCAGAAATTGCTCGCTGCCATCCTCCAGAAAGGCTTCCAAAATAGAGATTACGATAGCGTGCGAAAGCTCATACGAACGATCAATCCATACCTGCACACCAATCTGTCCCTGGTCGACCTATATGATCTGGCAAAGATCGTGCACGACACAAACACGGAACATGTTAAGATGGCGACAATCCCCGCCACACCGGTCACTATTGACAGCATCGACTACCTCGAACCGAAGGTTGTGGAGATGGAGCGGATGATAGCTCAGATGATTAGGGGAATAGACCTCCTCACGCCAAGTGAGATCACGGTAGCTGTCTTCAATGGCAATGGGGCCAGGATGGTAGCAACCAGAACAGCCGAGTACTTGCGTGCCCGTGACTTCAATGTAGACAAGGTCGCCAACGCCGAGACGTTCGGCTACGACACGACGTACATCATCGCCCTTTCAGACATGGCAAAGGCGCAGATCTTGCGGGCCACCCTCCCGCAACCCGATCAAGCGACCATCGTTTCTCCCGACGAGTTGTCCGAACACTACAATGCACTTCTACCATACACTCCGAACGGTACAGACCTCCTGTTGATTGCCGGGAAGGGATTTGATGTCAATGAGTAGCGAAAACAGCATGCTAGATACAATCTTACATCTTATCGACGAAAGAAAGGGGAGCCGCAGCGTGGTCATCGACCTGCGCGACGCGCCGATTCCAACCGAGTATTTCGTCATCGCCGAAGGAGACAACCCAGTGCACGTGAAGGCGATCATCTCGGCGCTTCGATCAGACCTGCCTCACAAACCGCTCCATCGCGAGGGTGTAAGCGAGCAGCGGTGGGTAGTCCTTGACTACGGCGATATCGTCGTACATGTCTTCACTAAAGAGGCACGCGACTTCTACGATATAGAATCCCTCTGGGCGGATCATATCGTGAAATGACTCTGCAATCATCTTGCTGTGCTTCCCGTCTCTTGCAGCGGCGTGTTCTGCGTTTCTTCCGTGAGAATGCTCTTTCTTATCCGGTATCACTCATTGCTCATCACTAATCCATCCAAGCGATCCCGAGTGCTTTGACCGAGAAGCTGGTACCGGATAGAATCACGGTACTAAGCCAGAGTGGCGGAATTGGCAGACGCGCGGGACTCAAAATCCCGTGGCCCTCGGGTCGTGTGGGTTCGACTCCCACCTCTGGCAGAACATAGCAGGCTTTAGTCTCTTGCAATCGCGGCCTCTCAGCTAACCACAAGCTCCTCCCATAAGTACATACCGCATCTACAGACATCATAGTTCCTTGCAGGGAGCACACGCCACTGGATATCGCCAAGCATAGATTCTCACGAACAACTACATAGAAGCGAGCATGGGTCAATCTACACTGAGGGCAACGAGCACGAAAAGCCTCTTAGTCTCCGTCACTCCCCCATGGACGCGATTTTTCATCGCGCGCCTTGCGGCTGCGGCGCAGGTAGGTAGGAATATCGAAGTCGTCCGAACCAAGTGGTCTTTCTTTCTGCATCTTAGCAAGCATTGTCTCGTTTCCCAGCGAGGACCCCTCTTCTTCATCGCCCGGGCGAACCACGGCAAATCCAGTGGCGATCACAGTCAAGCGCACTTTCTCCATTCCATCGCGGATTGCTGTACCGAATATGATATCAGCGCGGTCGGATACCGCCTCCCGAATGAGCGATGCTGCTTCTGTCACTTCCTCCAGCGTGAGGCCGTTGCCGCCGGTGATGTTCATAATCACCTTACGCGCACCCTTGATTGAGGCGTCAAGCAAGGGTGACAAGATAGCGTTTCTCGCAGCTTCCTTAGTCTTCCCTTCGCCCTCACCCTCGCCGATCCCCATCATTGCTGTACCAGCACCGCGGATGACGCTCTCGATGTCGGCAAAGTCGAGATTAATCATGCCGGGAACAGTGATCAGATCAGATATTCCCTCCACTCCTTGTCGCAGGACCTCATCCGCCATCTCGAACGCCTTTGTTATTGGCGTATCTGTGGGAGCAACCTTCAGCAGCTTGTCGTTGGATATGGTGATTAGCGCATCGACCTCTTGCGACAGACGGCTGATGCCCGCCTCGGCCTTCTCGGCACGGGCCAGTCCCTCAAACGAGAAGGGGCGAGTGACGATACCGGTGGTGAGTATTCCGGCCTCCTTGGCAAGAGACGCAATGACCGGAGCTGCTCCCGTCCCTGTGCCACCCCCCATTCCGCAGGTGATGAACGCCATGTCTACGCCCGTCAGCAAGTCGGCAATTTCTTCGTGGCTCTCCTCAGCAGCCAGGCGCCCGATCTCCGGGTTTCCCCCAGCACCGAGGCCGCTGGTCAGTTTTCTTCCTATCTGCAGTGTGTGGTGTGCCTGAACTACCTCGAGGACCTGTGCATCGGTGTTTACAACGACCAGTTCGACCCCATTTACGCGATTATCCGAGAACATGCGATCCACCGCATTGCCGCCGCCACCGCCGACTCCGATAACCATCAACCGCGCTGGAGGAGTGAGAACCTTCTCGTCTGCTATTACCATCCTTCTCTACCCCCGGAAGAAGCGATTGAACCAAGAGAAAAGCTTGTTGATCAACGACGCCTTCTTCCGCTCATATCGCTTCTTCGAGAAGTCTTTGGTCTCCACTGCATAGCGTAGCAGTCCGATTGAAGTAGCATAGATAGGGGACTCAACGATGTCGCGCAATCCGTGTATCCCCTGCGGGATCTTCCCGCGACGCACGGGTATCCCATAGCGCTGATGTGCGAATTCTGCTATCCCATCCAGCAAGGACGTTCCTCCCGTGAGGACCAAACCTGCAGGAACAAGGTCGCGATACCCCGCATCCTCAACCTCTTGCATCGCTAGGTCGAGTAACTCCTCGACGCGTGGTTCAATGATCTTCGCGAGTTTCTTCCTGGATACCGTCTTCTTCTCGTCCCCGCCGATCGTTGCCACTTCAATCTTCTCGTCTTCGCCAACGCTCTCTACCAGAGCAGTTCCTGCCTGTTTCTTGATCAACTCGGCCTCTTCAATCGGGGTCTGCAGGCCAACGGTGATGTCATTTGTGATGTGCTCCCCAGCAATGGGGATGACCTTGGAGAACCAGATATCGCCTCCGCGGAAAACGCTGATGTCGGTTGTGCCGCCGCCGATGTCCAGCAGGATAACCCCCAGTTCCTTCTCAGCGGAAGAGAGGACCGCAAGAGATGACGCAATCGGTTCGAGCACGATCTGCTTGATCCCAATATCGAGCGCCTCCACACAACGCACCAAATTATGCACTGCCGTGATCGCACCGGTGACGATGTGTACGTCAACCTCGAGGCGCGTCCCCGTCATACCTACAGGGTCGGTGATTCCGTCTTGCCCATCGACAATGTATTGCCGCGGGATAACGTGAATCATCTCGCTCGCTGGCGGAAGCTGGATAGCCTGTGCCGTTTCCACCACTCGATGGATGTCATCCTCGGTGATAATACGGTCAGGACGATTGATCGAGACTGTCCCGCTATTGTTGATTGAATTAATGTGTTTTCCGGCGATACCCACATAGACCGAGTCTATCTTGACATCGGCCATGTTCTCCGCCTCTTCAATAGCCTTACGTATCGAAGAGATCGTGCGTCCGATGTCGACGACCACGCCCTTTTCTAACCCGTGTGATTCCGCCTTACCCATCCCGATGATCTCGATCAGCCCATCGGCCACATTCCCGACCAAGGCAACGACTTTGGTCGTGCCTACATCCAGGCCGACCACCACTTTTTCCTTTCTCATGGGTTCACCACCTTACGGGGCACAAGTCTTGCCTCACCCCCAAATCTAAGATCTATCGTCTGATAGTCAGCAAGATCGATCGTCTCAAGCAGCGCTTTCAACTCGTCGATCCGCTCCTCAACCACACTCAATGGGCCGAGCACTATCTCCCCCTCATCAACTGTATACATAGTGATTATATTTGAATCTGAGAAATCGATTCTTGGGAAGAGATCACTCCCCAATCCTCGCAGATGCATATAGTTAAGTGCTCGTATCACTTCAGCGTCGACGACTACCTTTCCCGAGGATACGCTCCTCAAGCTAACCCCGCTTGCGCGCACGAATTGCGAACTCGCATCCTTGGCGTAGCCAACTATCACACCATCTTCCCCAAGGACCATCGTGCGACTCGAATCCGTGGGATCGACGACAAGTGCAATCGGATCCCGTTCATAAACGGTAATCTCAAGCGTGTGGGGGAGAATTCTACGAAGAGACGCTTCCATTATCCACGGGAGTTGCAGCAGAGAAATCCGCCCCCGCCTAATTGGAGCGCGCAGTAAGTTCGCTCCGTCCTTAATACCACATCTATCCTTGATCTGCGCAACAGGCGTGTAGTAGTTTCCTATTACTACAATCTTGCGCAGATCAAAGATGCGCACCCAAGGTGCATATAGGGCGATGATGGCAGCAGCGATAAGAATCCCCCCTATGACGGCAGCCCAGCGCACAGCATTTCTCG
>JAGGXO010000127.1 GCA_021163015.1 Candidatus Bipolaricaulota bacterium | reverse complement strand
TCGGAAGACCCGCTTCTTACCGCGCTCAAGATTGCGGGAGCGGGAAACATCATCGACTTCGGTCCCAAACTGACGCTGGATCCCAACGGCTCGATCGAGCAGATAGTGAACGACTCATTCACACGGGCGTTGCAGGAGCCGCTCGATTCAGCACAGTACCTCGCGTTCAAAGAGGAACTTGCTGTGGCAGACGAGATCCTCTACTTGGGCGATAACACCGGGGAGATCGTGTGCGACAAGATCCTCATCGAGGAACTTGCGCAACGAGGAAAGAGTGTCACGTTTGTCACCCGCGGTGCGCCGACGATCAACGATGCTACCTTGGCTGATGCGCGTTATGTCGGGTTAGACAATGTGACGACTGTCATCGCAAACGGGTCGGACGCACCCGGCACTCGGCTTGTGGACTGTTCACCGGAATTCATGGCAGCGTTTCAATCCGCAAGACTTATCATCTCTAAAGGGCAGGGCAACTTTGAAGGGCTGTCTGACGTTCTTGCGCCGATCTTCTTCCTGCTCAAGGTGAAGTGTCCGGTGATCGCCCAAGAGACCGCGGCAAGAATCGGGACAGTGGTACTGAGAGGACAACGGAAGGTTCATGAAGGTAGGGAGAAACCGACAATCGCCATGAGCAGCAAGGAGGAATAATGGGAATAATCTATGGCCCGGTGCCATCGCGTCGATTGGGGATGTCACTTGGAATCGATCCGATTCCGCAACTAATCTGCACGTTTGACTGCGTCTACTGCCAGCTTGGCAAGAAGCGCTTCAAGGTGCGGAGTCCTGAAGAGGTGAAGGAGCCGTTCCCCTCCCCAGATGAGATCGCAAGTGAGGTGAAGACAGCACTGCAGAAGTACGAGCACATCGATTACATCACGTTCTCCGGCTCTGGCGAGCCGACGCTCAATCCAAGGCTCGGGGAGGCGGTGGAGAAGATCCGAAGGTTCACGCAGATTCCGATCGCCCTCATCACCAATTCTTCCCTACTTACTCGCGCAGACGTATTCGACGCCGCGGCGAGCTGTGATCTTGTCCTGCCCACGCTCGACGCCGGCGATCAGAACACGTTTGTTCGCATCAACCGCCCGGCGTACGGGTTTGACATCGACACAATTGCGGATGCAATTGCAAAGCTCGCGCGTGTGGTGCCGATCTGGCTAGAAGTAATGCTCCTCGAATCGGAGAAGTATGGATCAAACGTGACGGAAGAGGCGATCACTGGGATCGTCGAGAAGATCCGCATGATCCAACCACATGAGGTAAACCTGAATACCTGCGTGCGTCCGCCAGAGGAACCTGTCAATCCCATTCCGGAAGGGAAGTTGGATGAGATCCGTATTCGCATGGAGGAGGCCCTTCCAGGAGTCACGATCGCCGTTGTTCCGAAGCGGACGAAATCGCAGTCTAAGCTCCTACGTGAAGAGGAGATCTCAGCAGAGATCTTGCGCATCCTCGCGGTGCGCCCGTGCACTACGGCTGACCTCACCGATTCGTTGGGGATCAACCCAGCGGAAGTCGGGAAGTACTTAGCGCGGCTTGCCGAAGCTGACAAGATAACACGGCGCGTGCACAAGGGGAGGCTCTACTACGCAATAAACAAGGATTAGACCGTCGGGCTACGTGCATCTACAGCAAGCGGTTGCCCGCTTATCCAATTCCTCAGCGCGAAGCTTCCACTCCAGCTCATGGTGAGGATTCCGTTCATTGCAGCGCGGCGCAGGGCGATTCTCTCCATCGCAAACGCAGAATACAGCGATCCTCCCATGTTCATCAGCGCCGCGTGGGCGAGGAATCCGATGGCAGCGACCGTGAGGAAATTCGAGCATCCAAGCAGAAGGAGAAACGGAACCGAAGCGAGCTGCGTCACTGCAACCGCACGGATCTTCCCCCATCTTGCAGCGACGAGCGGACCGGTGAGGGTGGCAATACCAATCGCCATCGACTGACCGGCAAAGAGCGTTCTGAGGAGGCCATCCGATACGGCGAACGTCTGTTTGAAGAAAAGATTGAAGTACGGGACAAGGATCCTTCCGCCGTTTTCCTCCACCTTTCGCGCTACGGCATCGACGTCGTCAACCGTTATGTACGCCTCCCAGTGGGGTGGTGTCCCGGCCGGAACTTGCTCCGGCATCCGCATAATCCCGGCGACTTGGCGATCGCCGGCTCTAATCACTGTGTAGGGTTCTCCCTCCATAGGCATTTGCTCCATCCCCCAGCCAAGTACTTCCTTGTAGAACTGTTTCGCTCCCTCGATGTCGGCTGTCAGTAACTCACACCAGCTAAGATCCCCGTACGTTTCAAACCTGCTTTTCATCTCGCGGCTCCTCTCGCCGTTTCCTCCATCATAGCGGGAAGATCTCCGCCCGGAAACAATTGACGGGAGGGCGGGATCTGATGTATGCTAAACACGGGTGATTTCCTGATGGCAAGACCGACAAAGGGACAAGTGGACCGCTTTACATGGGCAATGCTCCTCCTGCTTTTCGGGGCCTTCCTTCTGATCAACCGTGATGGTATTAACTGGATCGGTTTCCTGATCGCGGCGGGGTTTCTCATCGCCGCGGCTCTGTTCAAGCAGTCGCGTGGCTTGGGGACGGACGTCCTCGGGCTGATCTTCGGGATCGTCCTTGCCGCGCTCGGCGTGGGGAAGCACTATGCGGTCGACATCCCATGGATTGCCATCGCGGCAATCGCAGTCGGAATAATGCTACTGCTCGATGTATTCAGGAAAGGGAAGACGAAGAAGAGCCCGGATTCCGTAATCAATGTGAGTCCTCCAAAGCCAGAAGAGTGACGATCTGCCACATTAGCCCGTAGACTTGCTAACGTTGCACATCAACCGCCTTGTTCGACAGTTCATCGAGTTGGCTCCTTCATGCTCTTCGTGGTGAATCCCTCTTTGCGTCAGTCCCACACAAACCGGACCTGGAGGTCACTATCCACTAGAAACCCAAGGACCCCTTTCACCCTCGGCCCTGCCAAGAGAAGAAGCCAGCCTCATGAGGATGTACAATGTGGCGGAAGCAAAGCAACAGACCAAGGTGGCGTGAAATGATCGAAGAAAACGTGAGACGAATCCTCGCCGAGCTACCGTCCGGAGTCACGCTCGTCGCCGCGGCGAAGACGCGCACCCC
>JAGGXO010000089.1 GCA_021163015.1 Candidatus Bipolaricaulota bacterium | reverse complement strand
GTTCTCCAAACTGGCGGATTCGGCCGCTCTCCCACCCCTCCGGATTCTGGTGATTCTAGGGATAGATCGATCAGATTTCAACTATGCTTGCCTGAGATCCGCAAGACAGGTCATCAGCATTCAGGCGTTGTGGTCTAGTTCCAGCAGTGCCTGGCGCATCCGTTGAAGGCTCTCGGTGAGATTTATTTGCGGAGTGGCGAAGTTGAGCCGCATAAACCCCTCTCCTCCAGGGCCGAAGCGCTTCCCATCGTTTAGTCCTACACGCGCCTCACGCAGGAAAAACGCGTGTGGACTCGAGCCAAGATCAAGATTGCGACAATCAAGCCACGCCAGATATGTTCCCTCGACCGGGCCCATGTTGATCCCCGGAAGTTCGTCAGCCACGAACTGCCTCAAGTAGTTACGATTCCTTTCCAGATAAGAAACTACCTTACTCAGCCAGCCTTCTCCATGAGTGTAGGCGGCCTGGGTGATCACGTAGCTCATGATCCCAACATGCTGGACGAGGCCTCGGCGTGCTTCATTGAGCTGCCGTCGAAGCTTGGGATTGGGAATCACCGCGATGGCGCAACTGATCCCTGCCACGTTGAAGGATTTGTTCGGTGCGATCAGAGTAATCGTTCGCGCCGCGATTTTGGGATCTATGCTGGCGATTGGAATGTGCGTACGCCCGTCGTAGACAAAGTCAGCATGGATCTCATCAGAACAGATGAACAGATCGTGATCCAGACAAATCCGTCCCAGCTTTTCCAGTTCCTCACCAGTGAAGGCGCGCCCCACTGGGTTATGCGGGTTGCATAGGATGAATGCCGAGCAATTATCCCTTGCTGCTCGCTCGAAGTCATCAAAATCGATCTCATAGCAACCGTCGTCTCCTCGAATCATCTCACTCGGTCTTGGCGTGAGCCTGGCATGCTTGGGGACATCGAGGATGGGAAAGTAGATCGGCGGCTGGTAGAGAAGGCCAGTGCCCGGCTGTCCGACAGCCTGGACTGCCAGGTTGAACCCAACCGCAACATTGGGGAGGAAGACGAGAGCGTCCGGTTTCACGTTCCAGTCATAGTGGCGTGCGATCCAGTCGACGACTACATCGCGTAGCTGCGGTGGCTCCTGTGGATATCCGAATATGCCATGCTCGACTCGCTGTTGCAACGCGTCGATTATCGCCTGGGGAGAGCGAAAGTCCATGTCGGCAACCCACATCGGTAGAACGTCAGGATCGAACAGATTCCACTTGATGCTATCAGAGCCGCGTCGTTCAATCAGTTGATCAAAGTCGTTGTCAGACTGGATCATCGTCTGTACTCACCATCCTAAGTAGGAACACATCCAGGGGATGATGGTCATTATCATCGATTGATCATCCTTGAGCAATCGGGTGATGCAGATCCTGTTAGGCGCTGCACTAGGGATAGCTTTGGGGGTCTTTCAGGTACTGATCGAACCAGGACACGATCTCCCTCAATTGGCCCAATCGATGATGTGGCTTCCCTGTGCGCGATAAGTTGTGGTTTTCGCCATGAAACAGAACGAGCCGGCTCTCCACCCCGTGATAGCGCAGGGCGGTGAACATCTGCAGACCCTCCGCCATGTAGCAACGGTAGTCCTCATCGGAGTTAGGTAAGGAACCCGCAGCAAGCTGCGGGGCATTGAAAGGAAGAAGCCAAATATCTAACTGAAGTTGGTCTTCATGCTGCGATTTCATGTAAGCTTTGTTGCATCGAAAGTAACGTCGTATACAAGGTCCGACTCTACATCCATCTTTCCGCAGCGTGGGAGCTTGCCATGCATGGCTTGTCTCCGACGTTGAGGGATCTTATCCTTGCGGAAATTTATGTAGCCAGTACGAACACAACCTGATTCGTCCGCGGCAAACGGCACCCCACGAAGGGTGACGAGGCTCTTCCCGCGCTGAGATCCCACCTTTGAGACCCTTATTGACGCCGCGAGGATGCTGCCTCCACTCTGCGAATCGCCTAGCTTGTGGCGCCGCCGTGGTCTGCGGATTCGAAATAGCTGGACCTACGGTTGCTGCATTTCGATCACGATCTCGCCAAGGCCTACATCGAGCTTGACTGAGCGCTCGCCGCTTCCTAACGTGACATCTCCCGACTTGCCGAGGAAGCCTCGGACTCCTCCAATCATGCCGGGAAATCGATCGATAGAGACGTTGCCAATTCCCGCTTTGGCGGACAGCGTGGCTGACGTACTTGCCGGAAGTGCGAGGACAATCTCACCGACCCCCAGACTCACTATCAACTGTTGGGTGTTCACATTCGTAAGATCAATCTCGCCCACGCCGTGTGCAACAATCAACGCGGTGGCACGTACATCGCTCAGACTTAGGTTCCCGGTACCGTTTTCGATGATAATCGTCTGAGCCTCATAGGAGACGAGGTGGATGTCTCCGGCACCGTTTTTCACCTTGAGATCGATTCCTATCGGAACCCGCAGGATGTAGTCGACGCGGCCGGTGCCCACGGTCTTCAGTGTGATGCTCGGTTCGCTCACATCCGAGATAACCTGCAACTCGTCAATCCGACGCCTGGCGGCCGTTCGCACGGCTTGCCATTCCACGACGCGATTCGGCGTCGTTTGGGTCGCGTCTACCGAATACCCCGAGATGACGATATCGCCGAGTGCGTTCTCGATGATCAGTTCGCTTCCGACATCGACGACGAACGATCCGGCGCTTGCGGATGTTGCCTGAGCATCGCCAATTAGCCTGCCCTTGTCGAAACCCGTTAGCGGCCCGATTCCGCCGAATACGAGGCCGAAGCTAACCGTGGGTCCGGACAGGTCGAGTGATGGTGCGGGGATACCGGTCAGATCACCAAAGTCGATCCCGAAGAC
>JAGGXO010000038.1 GCA_021163015.1 Candidatus Bipolaricaulota bacterium | reverse complement strand
GGCCGCAGGGGTGTCCGCCTACGACCTCATGTTCCGACGTTCAAGTCGGCTTCCCAGGACTCCGCGCGTGCCGTTCACCCTGGGTGAGGACGTTGTAGGAGTGGTGGACACTCCCTCGCCCAGCTTGTCCACTACTCCTACAACGTCCTCGCCCAGGGTGAACGGCACGCGCGGAGTCCCGGGAAGCCGACCTGAACGTCGGAACATGAGGTCGTAGGCGGAAACCCCTGCGGCCAGAACCTTCACCCGAACCTCGCCGGCCTGGGGTTCGGGGATATCCTCTTCCAGAACCTTCAGAACGTCTGGTCCACCATGACGCGATACGACAATGCGATGATTCTTCATGCCAGCACCTCACTATCCTTGACTGCCGACTTGGCCACATCTTGGAGTCTCAGGACATCATCAGGTGAACCGTACTTGTGATAGACGATTGCTTTCATTTGGGGCTCCTTCCTTAGTAGGCTCATGATTCGTGTGCCAAGGCGTGCGGGATCGCCGCAGTGCACTCCGTTTGGTCTTGCGTATCTCTTCTTCCCGCATATCGACAGTGGTATTCTCGCGTGTGATCCTCCTGTTGTTGTGACCTGATGCTGTCGTAACCTAACGGGAACATATCGTAGCTGTCAAATCGCTTGGGGAAGATGGATTCCGAACACCAGGACGGATAAGACCGATTCCAGGGCTATCTCTCCTGAATGGCGAGATCATCCACACCACGCAGGAGAGAAGACGCGTATCGAGAACTGGAACAGATCATGCAGCAGGTCCCGCCCAGAAGGTGGCGTTGGCGACAGATCTCCAGTACCTCAGCGAGAGCGCTGATTCCATGATTTGCCTTAGAGGGAGGCAATCGATAGAGTTTACTCCAGAATACTGAACTAGCAAGGGAGGAAGCTAGAATGGAGTCAGATAGGAAGATAGCGATGGTTGTGGGAGTGCTGTTCATTGTCGCGACGGTTGCCGCGGTGAGCCAGTTTGCGTTTCGAGGATCTCTGAATGCTTCCGATTATCTGACAGCGATCTCTGCACATCGGACGCAGGTGACAATGGCGGCGCTTCTCGATCTGATTATGATCGGAGCGATTTTCAGCATCCCAGTTGTGTTGTTTCCAATCCTGAAGAGACATGCTGAGAGTGTAGCTCTCGGGTATGTTGTAGCCAGGACGTTCGAAGCCGTTGTGCTTGTTATTGGCACTATCAGTCTGCTATTGCTGGTGACGTTGAGTCGAGAATTCGTTGGGTCCGGAGCGACGGATGCTTCCCACTATCAAACGATTGGAGCTTTGCTGCTCGCAGCATGCGATTGGACCATGTTGATTGGTGGTCAGATCATTCTTAGCCTAACGGCTCTGATCTTAAACTATTCACTATATCAGTCAAGACTCATCCCGCGATTCATCTCGGGCTGGGGTCTCCTTGGCGTTCCATTGATGTTTACATCAGGCGTGTTGGCCATCTTCGGTATTGTCGAATCATCCTCAGCAGTAGCGACCATACTTATGCTCCCGCTGGCTGTGCAAGAAATGGTCTTTGCGATCTGGTTGATAGTCAAGGGATTCAATGCATCTGTAGTCTCAAACAACTAACGTGCGCCCATCGTCGATCGCGAAGGAAAGATGAGCGTGAGGATTTGATAAGAGAAACAAACCAGCCGGTGCCCGCCGCACTTTCAGCGCGCTCACGAAGTAACAAACCGAGAGCAGTGTGCTCCCGGTTCTTCCTGCAATAAGCTTGTGAGCCTATATGCCTGTAGGAAGAACTTACGTTCTATCCACAGTCTGGTAGTATGGAACCCGGTGGACTGGATGTTGAATGCACAGCCGAACATTTCAGGGGGCTCAGGTCCTGCAAACCATAGTGAATGCGTCTCCTCGGTCGAAATGCTCCCGAAAGCCCAGATCGCGATACAGCTTCAGCGCGCGGTTGTCTTTCGAGACGCTGAGACTGATTTGGGAAATGGACTGCTTCGATGCACGATCAATCAGCCAGGCAATCATCCTTCTTCCGATCCCTCGATTCCGATAGTCACGGTGGACAGCAATGGCTAGCACCGGGGTATTCTCATCTACGTACTCACTGCTGGAGTCGTCTTCCGTCCAGAATCGATACCACGCTGCTCCAACCGCCGTCGAATCGACCATGGCAACAACCGCTGTGTCTCCATCGCGTTCTCCCCAGCCAGCCACTTCTCTCACAACTTCCGGGAGGGCGAGAGCTTCCTCAAGCGTCGGACGACCGGCGATTGTACGCCAGAACATGCCTTCGTAAAGCATCTCTCGCAAGAACGGGGTGTCGCAGTGCTGTAACTCTCTCAACCGTATGTCCATAGTTGCCTCCTGCAATATCCAAGCGCGATTGGTGTGCAATCTCACGCCACCGCTTGAGATCTCAATAGTCGCCCATCACCTTGGTGCAGTTCACTGCGAGACATGCCAACAGAAAGGAGGGAGCAGACTCTGTTGGAGCCCAGGGGACTCGCACCCCTGGCCTCTTGCATGCCATGCAAGCGCTCTCCCAACTGAGCAAAGGCCCCAATTGGTGGCTCATTCTCACCGATCGATGAGATCTGTTCAACCGTTCAGTTCGCTACTCGTCCAGCCGGAACGGCGGATACTTGTCGGTCATCAGCGCTGTGTAAGCGAACACGCGAAATGCCCACCGATTCATACCGACGACTAGCCGGAAGATGTCCTTCGGGTACCTTCCGGTAAACAAGAGTTTGACGGCCGCGAACAGTGTCAGAATCGCCACCAAACCCCAGGATTCAAAGCCCGCGCCGCCCTGCAGGATGCCGACCACGATATAGTG
>JAGGXO010000192.1 GCA_021163015.1 Candidatus Bipolaricaulota bacterium | reverse complement strand
TCTCTATCGATCCGGAAACCCTCTTCCCAATGCGCATCCTGTTTTACCCCACGCAGAGATCGCCCCTCTATTATATCGCCGGGCCATCGACCCCAATTACGATCGATTACAGGGATGTAATGTTCGCCGTTCCAAAGGAAGATCTTTTCTCATTTGAGCCATCTGAAGAGACACGTGTGTTCAGTGAGGAGGAGACTCGAGATAAGGACCTCGCGGACACACTCCCATTTACCCTTGACCTGGAGAGAATCTCGCAACGTGGATACAAACTCCACAGCGATCGCATCACACTTACGGCGAACGAGGGACGCCAGCGGGCATACGCATTTCTCTCCTTCGAGAAGGCAGGAAGCAACAGCAAACGGACGTCTGGGCTCTCTCTGCGGGTAGGAAACTACCTTTCGCCGGATATGAACAGAAGAAGAGCGCTCCTTGCAGATAACGGAGAAGAGGTCGACCTGGCAAGTACTACAGGAAGGATCATCGACCGTGAAGCTCTTCTCAAGGATGAAATTCCCGAATCCGTGCGCCGATCATTGCTCGAAATAGGCTGGCAGGAGAACCAGGTGTATTGGTTTCTCCTCGGGGAAGGAATCGATAGGGAAGAACTGATAGGCATCGCCAGCGCCATGACAAGCAGCGATGATGAGGCCGACCAGCCCGAAGAATGAGCCCTCTTATATCTCTGGCAGAAGCGGAGTGACCTCGCCAGTGACAGGCGATACTTTCATTACTCTGTAGGTGTCATCCTTGTTGTCAATGGTGAATCCCAGTGTTTCATCGTCGATCCAAAAGAGCGAAGATGCCCCAATCGTGTTATCCAGAGCCCGCGATTCTTGTCTGTCCATGTCGTAGAGATAGATCACCGGGATGTCGGGTTTCTCCCCTGCGGCTCCAATATAGGAAAGGATATGTCCGTTGGGAGAGAACGCCGGGACAACACCTGCATCCGACACCTTGAGTGCGCTCTCCTCAACTGTATTAATCAGGTACAGTGCCGGCTGATCGTCACTGTTATCCAATTGCGGAGTGATCAGCGCTTGATCGTAGATGGTAATAGCAACGTAGTTATCCACCGAAGCGACGTCCCACAGAAAGCTGGCCGGAAGGAGGAACAGAATTTCTTCCATCCCTTCGGCAAGGAAGAATGAGGCAGCTTCGGTAGCTTCGCCACTCATGACGTTGTAAGAAGACACGTGGGCTAACTTGAGCGACCCCTCGATTGTCTCCGAGATGATCAGTAGCGCTCCGTCCCATGTAGCGCGTCTGTAGCTTACAATATCGTCCCTGAGGACCTTGTTTGTCCCTTCTGCGCGATCATACAGCGTCAGTCTAGGAAGATCGCTATCGTCCTTCAGATCAAGGTAGGTGATATCTCCGTCCTTTGTAAACATAGGGGACAGGATTAGATCCTCTGTCCGGAAGAGTGTCACGGGTACAGAGTCAGATTGCACACCGGAAAGGCGCACGCTCCACGCGATCGGCTGTCCGTATTCATCCTGTTCCGTTTCGACAAATAGGATCTGGCTTCCGTCGAATGACCAATCGAGCACTCCACTATCGCCGCTGGAGAAGACATTGGCACGGGACACGACATCACCATCGCGCAGGAGGACAAGGTGAGAATCTCCCTCCGGGAGCATACTGTACGTTCCATCATCATTGACGAAGAGAGCCACCGTTCCATCTGGGCCGACGAGTGGTTGATTGAAGATGAAGCCACAGCCTGATAGAAGTAGGCCGACCAGCACCAACATGAGCAGATATGTAGTTTTCATCCATCGAGCATATGCGCGATGGCACACTTCGTCAACTGTGAGAAACGGGCCATATGAAGCCCTCCTGGACAAGCTTTCGCGTCACGAACGCACAATCTTGTGCAGCGCGAGAGGAGAGCTCGCTTCGCACGTTCTCTGCCACCTCAAGCTACACCTCAACATGGCAGACAAGCCACGCGTGGCAAGCCGCACACGCTACAGAGGCAAAGACGTGGCTTTCGTAGTGTAGGGCCTTGCGCCCAATGTTGCGCTTGTGGCTGTTGGCATGATCGTCAACGTGGCAGACAAGCTGCACACGCTACGTGATGCGTGCCCGCTGCAGGAGGTGGTTGTGCGCAACAGCCATCCCTTCTCTGTTCGCTTGGTCCACATCCCCATCTTTGAGGTAAGAGACGATGAACCCTGCAGCGAATGCATCCCCCGCCCCGGTTGGATCGACGCCGCTGATTTCTTCCGCATGATTCAGAGAGCGCTCCTTCCCATCCCAAGCAATCGAGCCCTCACGCCCAAGTGTGAGAGCGCCGATGGGGAAGAGAATGTTCAACGAATCAACGATCGCCTCTGGGGACTCCTCTCCTGTTACGATTCTCCCCTCTTCTAGATTTGGGAAGATAATCCGCGCTCGGCCTATTCCATCGAGGAATCGCTTGACGCCATAGATTGAGATCAGGTTGGCCGGTGGGGGGTCGACCGAGATGCTCATTTCACGAGCTTGTGCGATCATAATCGCCCTTCTTGCTGCAGCACGCTGTGAGTCGCTCAGGAACGCATAACCTGAAATGTGCAGGTGATCCGCGCCGTCGAACCACTTCTCATCGATGAATGAAGGATCAATCCTGTCGTTTGCCCCACGCGAGCAGAGCATCGTCTTCCCTCCATCTCTGTTGAGAGAGACGATGGTCCCGCTTATCGTTGGGAAGCGCTGCACATGAGGGATCACACCGGAACGCTTCAGTGATTCTACGAGGATTTCACCGACAAGATCATCTCCAACGCAACCGATGAATCCAACCGCCTCCCCCAGGGTTGCGGCAACGCGGGAGAAACTAGCAGCGGACCCCCCCGCCTCCACACGAACGCTTGTTCTTACCTCTCCATTTGCTGGCAACGGTGAGGGGACGCTCGCCAGCACATCGAGGTTGATGTCCCCAAGAACGACTATGTGGTTCATTCCTCGCGTCGCAGCTCGGTGACTGCGCCAGCCATTGCACGAACCTGATCAGCGATAATTGGCGCATAAATCTTTCCGCCCTCCTTGAGGATCGTTCCCACGATGAAACCATCAGCAGCGTGGTAAGTTGATAGGTTATCTATCCTGACGCCACTTCCGATGAAGACCGGAAGATCCGTCATCTGCTTCACCTTGGTTAGGTTCTCCGGCGGGGTGCGCTTCCCGGTTCCTATTCCAGACACGATAAGCCCGTCGGGTCGATTGCGATCGGCATCGAGCGCTGCCTCTTCGATCGTCGTTAGGTGCGCCGCGTGCTTCACGTGGACATCGGCCAGGATCTTCACATCACACTTGAGGCGCTTGCGCAGATCGAGAAGCTCACGTGCGTTTCCTTCGATCATCCCTTGATCTGTCAACGCTACGCCACAGAACACATTCACCCGCACGAAGGCAGCTCCGGTCGCGGCAGCGATGGAGATGGCAGCAACGCCGTCGTTGCGCAGCACGTTCACGCCCACCGGAACCCGCGCCGCACGAACGATACCGTTCACGATGACGGTCATCGCGGCCACGGTCTCCTTGGGGGCGTACTTGGCAAACGGAGCATCACCGAAGTTCTCCACAATCGCTCCGTCTACTCCACCCGACTGAAGAGTATCCAGATCTCGACAAGCCTCTTCTAAGATCTTGTCTAGGTCCTCGCCGCCGTAGCCGTAGCTTCCGGGAAGCGCGGGGAGATGGATCATGCCAATAAGCGGTTTCTCACAAGAAAATGGTTTCATAACCTGAAGATTATGCAATCCAACACTGAGCGTAAGCAAGCTGAGACCAGGAAATTGGACAGATTGTTGTAATTGGCCTAGAATCAGTGCGCCATGAAAACAGTCGATCTGATCAGAAAGAAGCGCGACGGAGAGAAGCTCAGCCGTGATGAGATCCGGTTTCTCATCGATGGGTACGTAGGAGGCAAGATCCCCGATTATCAAGTCTCCGCCCTGCTGATGGCGGTCTACTTCAAGGGGATGGATGACGAAGAGACAGCGGTACTCACCGATGTGATGGCCCACTCTGGAACGATGCTCGACCTATCAAAGATGAAGGGTTTTCCGGTAGACAAGCACTCCACCGGAGGAGTGGGAGACACGACATCCCTCGTCCTCATCCCTCTTCTTGCCGCCGCTGGACTGACCGTAGCCAAGCTCTCGGGACGTTCTCTTGGGCACACCGGAGGGACGATAGACAAACTGGAATCTATCCCTGGATTTCGTACCGACCTCTCGCGCGAGGAGTTCCTCGACCTCGTGGAGCGCACTGGCCTCGCCCTGGCCGACCACACCGCGGACATGGTCCCCGCCGATCGGTTGTTGTACGAGCTGCGCGATGTCACGTCGACCGTTGATTCCCTCCCTCTCATTGTCTCATCGATCATGTCTAAAAAGATCGCTGGCGGCGCGCGCGGGATCGTAATCGACGTCAAGACCGGATCAGGAGCGTTCCTCAAGAAGTTGGAGGACTCTCGCCACCTGGCGCAGGCGCTCGTTGCCATCGGTGCGCACCTCGGCAGGAAGATCTCGGCCCTTATCACCGACATGTCGCAACCGCTGGGAAGGATGGTCGGCAATGCTCTTGAGGTGCGTGAGGCGATCGCTACCCTCAACGGGAATGGGCCGCAGGATCTGGAGGAATTATGCTGCGCGCTCGGCGCCGAACTCGTTCTCTTCTCCGGAGGACAGATCAGTGATCATGCTAAGGCTGTTGAGCACCTGCGCAGCCTGTTGCACGATGGCTCCGCGCTGAAGAAGTTCGTGCAGATGGTGTTAAACCAAGGTGGAAATCCTGCCGTCGTCAACGATTTGGACCTTCTCCCACGTGCCAGTAAACAGGTAGAGATCTCGGCCCCACGCACGGGCGTAGTGACAAATCTCGACGCGCTGTCGATCGGACGGGCGGCGAATCTGCTCGGGGCCGGTCGCTTCACTAAGGACGACGTCATCGATCCGGCGGTGGGAATCGAGGTCGTGTCCAAGGTCGGCGAGCACGTGAACAAGGGCGAGCCTTTGGCCATCTTGTACGTGAATAACGAAGCGAACCTGGAGCAGGCAAAGACCATGGCTG
>JAGGXO010000061.1 GCA_021163015.1 Candidatus Bipolaricaulota bacterium | reverse complement strand
CTCCGGCATCTATCTGTGCAAGTCCTTGTAGGATGTCAGCCTTAAACTGTGGATGGAGCTCATCGTACTGCTGCACGAAGGACTCGATAGCCAACTGGACAATGTCGCTCATGGTGCGCCGCTCAGCCTCTGCGATCTCATCGATGCGCTTACGAAGCTCCTGCGGTACTCTGGCGGAAACGGTTGTTGCCTGCATAGGATTCCTCCTGTATGTACGATGTGTACCATGTACACAATAACACGCAACGCTGGGACTGTCCACCTCGAGAAATCGCTGTCATTAGTTAGGTGTCTACCTCCTGCGCTCCTGGGCGAGGGTGAGGTCATCAGATATTGCTTGGAGATCTTCGATGATTTTGGCGGCGATAACGTTGGGATCGGGGAGGTTGGCAAGAGCTTGACAAACAATGTAAATTACTTTATGGTGTTGTTGTCCAGGGACAAAATTCGGCTCCATGCCGTGTGAAGATTCGGTTGCGGCTGAAGATTCCTATATCCCTGGATGATTCTCTATAAGTGCCGCATCTGGAGGAGTTTTCTTAACGTAGTAGGCTCCATATCTTGCTTTGCGTGTATCATCAATGTCCCGAACAAGACGGCAGCGGCTCCACAGTAGTTGAATGAAACGATCTTCTCCCCTTTCGTAAAGACGTTGTAGGGCCCAGAGGAAGTAATCGACTGCCTGTAAGCCTCCATGAGCATATGGCCAATCCGATTGCACCTTGATATTCGCTGTTGTGGCGCGTCCCCACTTCTCGGCAAATCGCTTGCGCGCTGCCTCGATAGCCGCTCTCAATGCTTGTGTGCGGTCCCTCCTTCCCCTGTGGGCAAAGGTGATGATGTATTTGTCGGATTGGTGGAGGCGGTTGCGAAATAGAGAACGTACGATCTTAGGTTACGGCTATTGAGCTGAGAGCGATACTCCTCGAACAGGCGTTCGAGAATGCCTTCGAAGAAGCGTGTAGATGGCGGGAACGTGGTGCGGAGGAAGTCTTTGATGCCTCGTTCGAGTTGGCTCTCGATGACGGACGGGATCATATCTTGCCTGTCTCTTTGTCGCGAAGTGCAGAGCTTTCAGCATCGAGAACCCTTAGAATTAGGCGATCGAGAAGCTCGTAATCCTTCTCAGGCTTGAAATGGGTCCCAGGACGGATGAGGGGAGCGCAGTCGCTGAGGAAGCCGCGATGACGCAGTTTTGCCTCGAGATTGGCGCGCAACGCCGCCGCTGTCACAGTGTGCCTCTCTGCAGACATGTACTGCTGGAACACATTGCACATCCGCTGTGCATCAACAGGCAATGTGCGGAGCGCCAGACCTAGATCGAACAGATCTCTGCCCTTCCGTCGCTGATAGAGCGCGCGGAGCTTCGTTGCCAGCAACTCATCCAGGTGATAGACCGGAATATCAGCCTGTCCCGTGAACCACCTGGAGTCAACGCTGAAAAGCACGTGTCTTGCGGGAAGAACTTGGGCATGCTCTCGCGTATTGATCTCAATCTTAATGCGCAGCGGCAACGGGGGTGCATCCTCGGAATCGAGTCTGTAGGTCAGTGTTGCTACACTCGGTCCGATACTACGGCGTGGCTGGCCGAATCGGCCCTCAAGGAGTCCTCGAATGCGATCAAACTGAGGACCAATGGGGCCGGGCTCCCGCTGAACGAGATCGATGTCCTCTGAGTATCTCAGGGAGGTTGTGAGCAGCAGCTTATGAAGCGCAGTTCCACCCCGGAACAACAGGCTCTCTCGGATCTGCGCATCATCGAACAGCATAACCAGCATCACGCTGATAATCAGGTCTTGCTCGACCATCGCGTCCGATTGCCAAGGATGGCCCGAGGAACGCCACTGTGTGATGTCAGCACGCGGGATCATAGGTCCGCCTCCGGCTCTTCATTCACGATCACTCGCCACCGAGAATCCCGCGACCCGATCCGCTTATCAAGCGCGGCATTGAGCGGGATGTACACCGGGTCTCGCTCGGCTACAATCACGTGGAGTGAATCGCCCGCCGAACGATCTCCCACGGAGTCGAGCAACCATCCGAGCCGCTGTAGGTAGGCGGTGGTCGATTCGCGCCGACCTGCAACGGCGAGCCGATCCGGATCCAATGCATCCATCAGTTCCGTCAAGACCGTGGCGACTGCGTCCATGCCTCCCACATGCCGTTGGAAGCGGATCAAATCAAGTGCCGTCCACTCTGGCGTGGAGACGGGGATGTCTCCCGTTTGCGTGCGATGTAGTTGCGTGAGTGAATGATCCACGCCGACATTCCGGAGGAATCGAATCCGGACGGCGCGCGTCTCAACGTTGCGGAGTTGATTGGGAACGACAACCTGCATCTCCTGGGGACGCTGATGAGCAGCCCCGTGCCACGCTGCCGCAGAAAGGCCGCCCACATAATAGGGCCTGCCCAGGAATGTCATCAGGTGATTGAGGAACCACTCCGTAGGCGGTGCACCAACGGCGCTGTATTCCAGGGGTACGATCACATAGAAATCTCTCCGCAGAGGGAGGATGCGGCCCCGATAGGAGGCGCGTTGTAGTGCCTTTTTCAGGGAGGGTTTGGAGAGTTCGAGTTTCTGCAGTGCTTCGGTTCTCTCGAACGAATACCGCCCTTCTTTCTGCAGCCGGTCGATCCAGGACTCAAGACTCATGGCGCCTCCTTCGTGTGTGTTTAAAATAGCACAAAGGGACACATGGAGTCCACTATCGCCTTTTCCAACACAAAGGCCATCGCTACAGTCCCCTCTTCTTGAACTCAGCTCAGGCGGTGCGGTAGTCGGTTTCGCGGTCGCAACGGTCAAGAGGTGGAACGTAGATGATCCGCCGCTCAACCGGGCCGGGGATCGGGGAGGGAG
>JAGGXO010000016.1 GCA_021163015.1 Candidatus Bipolaricaulota bacterium | reverse complement strand
GGGGGGGATGGAGGAGACCCGCAAGAAGCGGGCCTCCTTACCTCGGCAGTGAGGGCGGTTGACTGCCTGGGAGGTATCTCTAATTCCCTCCAATATGGATGCGAATCGTGAAGTGCCATTTTCCATCAGGTCCATAATACCAATACCAACCTGAAGATGGTGCCCGTTGTTGCCACTGCCCATTCGACCAATACCAGCTTCCACCGGGGAGCCAACCGAAGAAGGGAGGAGGACACGTATAGCAATTGGGTGGGGGCGGTGTGTAGCTTGGCGGAGGCATATAGCTCGGAGGTGGCGTGTAACCAGACGGTGGGGTGTAGCTATACCCCGCAGCGATCGTGAACGACGCCCACGCGGTTGTCCAGCAGGCCTGTGGTGTGATTCCCATGATCTGCCCCTGAAGGCCTTGAGGACTGACTTGCGGGTATGGTTCTGTGTATGTGCTAGGAGTCAGGTTGAGAGGAACGAGGCTGGCAAATATCTGCAGCTTCTCGAGCCCAGTCGGGGGCGTAATGAGGAACTTGTACCCTGTATCAGGAAGAACATGCGTTCCAGCAGGGACAAAGTTGTTCTGCGAGTAGGCGTTGGGAAAGACCAGTCGCACAACCCCATCTGGCTGCAAATCGTAGATGTAGATATACGCCTGTTGATTGACCGTGAAGTATATCAGGGCGTTCTCGCCCACAAGGTATGTTTGCTTGTCAGTCCACACGTTGACCGTCAGGTTTCCAGGATTGGGAGAGGGGACTATCCCCAATGGTGTTGGCGCGCTCTGTGCGTTTGCCAAAAGCGGAACGATCATCAATCCAATAGCGAGAGCAGCTAGGAAGAAACGTTGTAGTCTTGTCATCTTGATCACCTCGCTTGGATCTACACCCGCCACGGCTCCTAGTTTCATTCTCCTCCTTGCCTGGCGAAACATCCCTTCAGACATGCTTGCGTGTTGTCATCTGTGCCACGCATCAGATATTGTTTCAAAGTGCAGTGGGTGGGGTCGATAACAACAAGATGCGAGGCTAGTCTTGTTGTCAGAGATGCGTTTGTTGCCAAGAACTACAATCGTTTCTGGAACATGGGGAGGATCGATGAAGGTAATTGGACTTGCCGGCGAAGCCGGTTGCGGAAAGAGCGCCGTCGGGAAGAACCTGGCCGAACGTAAAGGTATCGTCTGGGCTGATCTGGACGAGCTTGCATGGGAAACCTACAGGCCGAACACGCCTACATACAAGAGGCTCATCTCCCATTTTGGAGAAGGGATTCTCGCATCCAACGGAGACGAGATTGACAGGTCAAAGCTAGCACAGATTGTCTTCTCCGATAGTGAGGCGCTCGCATATCTGAATGAGGTCGTGCACCCTGTGTTGAACGAGAGGATGCGTGTGCTCATAGGAGCTGAGGCGGCGAAAGGGACGCGAATCCTCCTCTTTGAAGGGGCTCTCCTTGGCGTCTCCCCACACGTCGATTACTCCCTGTTCGATGCGATCTTATGGCTCGTTGCCAGCCGAGAGACGCGTGCAGAAAGGCTGCGCGCTGCTGGCCGTGCGCAGCACCTGGAGCGCGAAGCATCATCGGCGAAGGTGACAAAGACTGTAGAGATAGATGCAGAAGGGAGCGTAGAAGAAATCTCCAAGTGCATCCTCGAGGCGATAGAGCGTCTCCCGGCAAGTAGTTAGATATGTGGACCCTCGGGAGCAAGATGTGTCGAATTCGAGGACGGAAACGGGCGAATGTCTGCTTTCACCGAGTCATGGGCCCAGTGCAAGATGCCAGGTCCTCATAGAATAGATGCGGGAGATCAACTAATGCGCGACATACGTGTGCAGCGAGAGATCATTGTTCGTGCCACAAACGAGATCGGGTCCCTGGCCAAGGTGATTCGCATTTTAAGTGACATGGGACTCAATCTCCTTTCCGTGGTTGTAAGGACCGAAGGGAGCGAGACGTCTATTCACCTCATCACGGGATCGCAATCCTTCGTGCGCGATGCGTTACGCAAAGCTGATTTCGTTGTTGAGGAACGCGATGTGCTGATTGTGGAGCTTCCTCACTATCCCGGCTTCCTCTGCCGCGTCAGTGAAGCGCTCGCCCGCAAGGAGATCGCCATAGATGAGCTCTACGCCACCGTGGCCCAGGAGGGGAGAACCGGCCTTGTCGTTCTTAACTGTTCCGACAACGAACGGGCATTGCAGGCACTCCGACGGCACTGTCACTAAATCAGGTTTGCCGTGTAGGGTGCCTCTGGGAAGCTACTTGACCGCAAACGGAACAAGCGTGGCCTCTCCAGCACCGTTCGTAATCCACACATAATACCTTCCCGTAGCGAGCGGTGCAGTGTTGATTGTGAGGAGCGCCTCTTTCTTGGAGTAGTGTGTTGAGAAAGAAAGCCCAGATGCACTCGCTCCGCCTCCGGCTGCGCCCTTGATGCCAAGTGCGGACACTTGCACACGCGGTTTACCTTCTCCTTGGACACTTACACTGATTGTTCCATCAGCCTGAGTCGGCGTTATCCTGTCCTGCGCAATGAACGTAAGTTCATCGAGAGAGGGAGAGTTTGGCTTTGCAACACTCGCAATGAGACGGTCGCCTGCTGCGTCATGTCCACTAGTGAGAATGCCAGGATTCGTATGCCAATTGTTATCTAGGTCCCCAGCTAGTGGATCCGTGCGCTCCATTGTGGCACAGGTGTTGACATCTCCCGCGGGCCATCCAGCAATATTGGTGTGCTCCCCGTTTGCCGTATCCACGACACTCCCCTCTGCATCGAGGAGGAATACCACCGCTCCGCTATCCGGCAGGATGTACTGGTAGGTAGTGCTCCTATCGTAGACGAGATCAGATGCTACATCGCTCACGGTATTCTCGCCTCGCCTCTCTAAGAGATAGTAGCCATGGTCGGCATTGTCCTTTTTCCCCGCAGCCCACCACGATATGTCCACCACGCGCCACGAGTCTGCGCTTGACTGCACGAAAGCGATCTGGGAACCAGGTACGCGAGAGACGGAAAGGTCGATCGGAGATGGGCTGATCGTGCCGCTGAGCGGAACGCGCGTCCACTGATCCTCTGGCGGGATAGTACCACCTTTGCGATACCAGCAGAGTGTCCATCCTGTGAGGTCAACTGGGATCGAGCCAAGGTTACGCAACTCGATCCATTCGTCGGCTGGGCTAGCGGGCGTCCCCGCCCACGCGATCTCGTTGATGATCACCCTCCCATCAAGTAAATTCTTGCTGCTCCCGCCTCCACCCGCATTCGCCTCCATCACTTCAATGCTCAGTGATGTGCTGCTTGTCGTGGCCTCGCCGGCGAGTCCTTGCCCGCTAATCGATGCAGAATTGGTGAGCGGTCCGGGGAGGTCATTTTCACTGACTGTGTAGTCAGCGTAGGCGATGATCCTCTCTCCCGGAGCGATCACGCGCGTAGGGAGAGGGATATCCCCAAGATGATCGTCTGTGAGGAGCAGGTCAGTGATCGTCGTCTTGCCGACATTGGCTATCTCGTACGTGTACGTGATTACATCACCGACCGCTGCCTTGTTTGTGGAGCACGTCTTTGTCAGTTCCAAGTCGCCAGAGGAGGAAAGCCCGTACAGAACGAGTGTGTCACTTGCTTCCAGGCTCTTACCAATAGGATCGATCGCCGTTACGGTCGCTGTGTCGGAGAACGCCCCTGGAAGCTCACCTTCACTGATCGTCACGGTGAACGATCCAGCTATGCTCTCCCATGGGGCAAGATCAGTTCGGGAAAGAGGAATCTCCCCTATGCGCTCATCACGGAGTGTCAGATTATCGAGCACACTTTCACCCGTATTGGTGATTGTGTACACGTAGGTGATCTCCTCTCCCACCGACAACAGATCGAACGGGGAGATGGGAAAACCGCGGCTGTCCTGTGCGATAAGCGTGATGTCGATCCCCGCTGACTTGAAGTAAAGGGCTACACTTGCGCTTGTGCTGTCACTCACTTCCCCTCCACTCTGGTTCCTAGCGGTTGCAGTGGCCTTGTTCACGACCGGTCCAGGGAAGAGATCGATAGTTACCGTGAGGTGTGCGCTTCCACTAGTCGTTTCTCCTGGTGCCAGTACATTGTGTCCTAGATTAATCAAACCAAGTTTGTCATCTGTCACACTCACCGAAGAGAGCGTCACCTGACCAGTGTTTGTCACCGTGTAGGTGTAAGCGATCGTCTCCCCAAGTGATGCTTCCTTACGATCAGCGACTTTCTCGATCTTAATCTTCGCTGTTTTCGTCACCGGCGGGGGCAGAGGCGGAACAGGCGTTGAACTCACGCTGATCACGATCACATCGCTTGCTGCATCGCCGCAGGTATCAGTTGCTACAAGCTTCAGTTGAATCGTCGCTTCACTATCCGGGGCCGTGAATGTTGCGCCAAGCGCGCTCGGATCGGAGAGGACGACCGTTGGTCCAGCAACCTGCTCCCAGTGCACATCTGCAAGTGGACCGTCCACATCAGACGCCGTGCCAGATAGCGTAACGTGATCCCCCAACTCTACGCTCTGATCATCGCCAGCGTTCACTTGAGGCAGGTGATTGACATTGACAACGTGAATCTGCACGTCGTCGCTCCCCACCGCTCCCAGGTTATCGGTGACCGTCAACGTAAGTGTAATGTTCGTTCCATTGCAATCATCGACGCTCGGCGCAGTGTAGCCAGCATGCAGCTTGTGAGGGTCATCGAACGTTCCGCCAACTCCGCCATCGCTCCACTCGTAGGACTGGATCCATCCGTCACTATCGATCCCGCTCGCATCGATGAGTTTCACATCTTGGCCTTCATTTATCGTCTTATCGGAACCGGCGTTCGCTGTGGGAAACGAATTCACGTTCAGCCAGAACGCATCGCTTGTCTCCCCACCATCGACATCCGTAACAGTTAACGTCATTCGTACCGCGCCGCTCACCGTTGGGGCACTGTAGGTGGGATGGATGATCGAAGGGTCTACGAACGTTCCCACGGGCGTGCCATCGGTGGCGCGTGCCTCCCACTCGTAGGAGACGATAGAGCCGCCTCCATCCTCGGCCCAGGCATCGGAGAAGGTTGTCGTTGCCCCCAGTCTTACCATCATATCGGGTCCAGCATCGACCGAAGGGAGCACATTCACCGTCACGCTCGCCGAATCAAGCTTCTTCGACCCGTCGGTGAGATCAGCGGTATCAGTCAACGTCGCCGGTGCGTTGGATTGCACGCGCGCCTTGATGTCGACCTTTAGTGTCCTTCCCGCAGCCACCGTGCCGAGTGAGATCATTCCATACGGGGGGAGTGTGTGCCAATCACCACTGTCCACGCTGTACGAAGCGTTGTTCTGATCAAGCCCATTAGGAAGTGGATTATTCACTGTGAGATCGGCGGCACTAGTGCCGTTGGTGATAACTATCTCGTATGTGAGGGACTGCCAGCGGGAAACCGGATCAGGCGACACACCAATGCTGCTGATCGACGCGCCGTTCCCAAAGGCAAGGCTAGCGGACACGGCAACAACCACGAACGCTCCAACGACAACACGCAGCACACGCGTAAGCATAAGATGACCTCCAACTAGAGAGTGTCGTTAATGGGGATTGCTGCTGCGGTAATGGTTGTCACACTTCGCGTGCGTATTTGTGCATTATGAAGTAGACAAACGCCACGCTCAGCGCACGAACAGTTGTCGTGACCGGTAGAAGTACTCTCCTCCGGAGATGACAGCAAGGGCGATTGCCAGGTAAAGGAAGGCCGCCTTCGCTGTCATCCAGCCGGGGCCAAGCTGGAAATAGCGGCACATGAGAATAACGAGGACAAGACCAATGTGTGACATGGTCTTCAACTTCCCCAGTGGGCTTGCGGAAATAACCTTCCCTTCGGCGATCGCCATGATCCGCAGGCCTGTAACGAGAAACTCGCGTGAGATGATAACCATTGTTACAGCAGCGCTCAGCTCTCCCAACTGCACAAACGTGATCAGCGCTCCAGCGATGAGGAGCTTATCGGCAATTGGATCGGCAAACTTGCCGAATACGGTCGTCTGATTCATGCTGCGTGCAAGATACCCGTCAACGGCGTCCGATGCCGCCGCCAACACGAACAGAACGATCGCCAGGATCGTCCCCACTGGCTTCTCCATCAGAAGCAGGTACATGAACAATGGCACGCTGGCGATGCGGGCGAGCGTTATCTGGTTTGGGATATTGGAGCGTATCAACTTTCCTCCCCGTGACGTGCCAGTCGTCGTTGCTAATCCTATCACTGTGAGCGAGCAGCTTCCACAATCTGGAAGAACGACTCCGCGACCAAAGAAGCTCCACCGACGAGCGCCCCATCGATGTCGCGTTGAGCCAGCAGGGATGCGGCGTTTGCCGGCTTGACGCTTCCCCCGTATAAGATACGTGTGGCTTGCGCCGTCGCATTGTCGTAGTGCGATGTAATCCAGTCCCTGATCATGCTGATTGTCTCTTGCGCCACCTCGGGTGTAGCCGTCTTCCCTGTTCCGATCGCCCAAATCGGCTCGTAGGCGATCGTCATCTCTGCAAGTGCATGCTCATCAATGCCGTCAAGGTCTTCAGTCAGTTGCTGCGTGATCTTCTCTTCCACCCTGTCATGTTCGGATAGCGTCTCCCCCACACACAGAATCGGCCTCAAACCATCACGGAGGGCCGCATTCAGCTTGCGTGAAACAACAGAGTCGTCGTCACCAAACAGCTCGCGTCGCTCAGAGTGGCCGACAAGAACATAGCTGCAGCCGCATGCCTTCAACATGCGAGCAGATATGGCGCCCGTGAACGCGCCTTCCGCTTCGTAGTGCATGTCCTGCGCGCCGAGCAGCAGCGATTTACCCTTCAATAGCTTGCCGGCTCGGTCCAGGCTAGTAAAGGGCGGAACGATAAGGATTTCGATTCGTTCTTCATTGGCAAGCTTTGAAAGGAACTCGACGATGAACTCCTCCGTCTCCTGTGGCGTCTTGTGCATCTTCCAGTTTCCGGCAATCAATGGGCGTCTCATGGTCATTTCTACCTCCGTTGTTGATTATAGCTCCAGTGGTAGATTGTGCGAGCTGATTGACTTCTGTCGCGGCCGCATCTATGATCGACACAGTCAAGGACCTTGTAAGGAGGTACGCATGGCAATAACGGTTGCGGCAATTGTGGCGATAGTGCTCATATTTCTGATGAACGCGATTCGCATCGTGCGCGAGTATGAACGCGGAGTAATCTTCCGTCTGGGACGACTCGTCGGGGCAAAAGGGCCAGGGATATTCCTGCTCATCCCGATCATCGACAAGATGGTGAAGATCACACTGCGCCTGGTCACACTGGATGTGCCACCACAGGAAGTGATCACGAAGGACAACGTGACGACAAGCGTCAACGCTGTCCTCTTCTTCCGCGTGGTCGATCCGAATGCCGCTGTAGTGCAGGTGCAGAACTACATCGAGGCGACGCGCCAGATCGCGATGACGACGCTGCGAAGCGTCCTCGGCGGAGTGGAACTCGATCAGCTCCTCTCCGAACGTGAAGAGATCAACCTCAAGCTACAGG
>JAGGXO010000020.1 GCA_021163015.1 Candidatus Bipolaricaulota bacterium | reverse complement strand
ATGCAGTATCGTTAGGCGGATCGATCCCACGGATTCCGGGATGACGTAGGCCGCTCAAAGATATGTCAAAAGGTGCAGTGCTTCTTGGAGGAGACTCCGACGGCTGATGACTTGCAGAAGGACGAGCGGACTCTGCTTGCGAAAGGTGATCCCCATGCCTCGTGATCTGGTCGAGGCCCTCAGAGGGTCCGCGCGGGTCGAGCGACTATCCCGTTTCTGGCGCTGGGAGACCTACTATAATCAGCCTACAGGAGACAACTGAGGCGATTGCGGGGAAGCACTATGCTTTACTGAAGCAGCTTCCCGCGAGGTTCCCATGCAACGTAGATGAGCCGAAGTTACTGACTGCTGGACAATTCAAAGCACGGCATCGTCTTTCGCTTGCCGACGCTCTTATTGCCGCATTCGCTGCGCGCGAAGAAGCTATCCTTGTACATAAGGATCCGGAGTTTGAAACGCTATCCAAACAGGTGAAGCAAGAGACGCTCGCGTACAAGTGAAAGAAAGCTGCAAAAGCGAACGAAGCTGGCATCTCGCACCTTAGTGATGCTCTCGCGAACCATCAATCAGTGCCTTGCCACTTTTTTCGCATTAGCGATACACACACGATTGCGCCCTGCTTCCTTGGCTGCGTACATTGCTTCGTCAACGCTTCGGATCAGCGCATCTTCGGTGAGCGCGTGATCAGGGCAAGCTGCAACTCCTGCAGAGAGCGATACGGTCTCCCCTTTGCATTCACGCGGAGCTGCGCTTGGCCATAGGGAGCTGAATGCAATCCGGATTTCATCGGCACGAGCTGCTGCAGCGTCAAGAGGTGTTTCGGGAAGCACGAGTACGAACTCGTCTCCTCCGTACCGACATGCCATGTCCCTTGGGCGCGTTCGCTCTTGAAGCAGGTGTGCGAGGAATTGTAGAAGACGATCGCCCACCTCGTGACCGTAGCGATCGTTGACCTGTTTGAAGTGGTCAATGTCGAATAGGATCAACGACACAACGCCTCTATTGTATTGCGCTCTCTTCAGTTCGCGCGGCAGCACCTCATCGAGCCGCCGGCGGTTGAATAGCCCGGTCAACACGTCGCTAGTCGCCTGCTTTCGCAACTCCACCTGCAAAGCCTCAATCTCTTTGATCTGGGCTTCAAGCCTCTCGTTTGCTCTCTTGAGCTCCACTTCAGCAACATGCCGCTTAGTGATATCCGTAATCATGATTAGATATCCTAAAACGCGTTGATCAGGTCCACTGAGTGGAGATACGCGCACGTCCACGTAGCGCAAGGGGTTCTCCACAAGAAGGAACTCCGTCCGTCCTCCATTTTCGCTGTCGCAATAGCTTCGAATCTGGTCCCATATGCCCGGTATCTCTTCGATACTGCGCCCAATCGCGGAACTGTCTAGATTGAGCAGTTTACGCGCTTCCGGGTTCAAATCAATGACGCGCCACCTGGTATCAAGAACGAGTACTGCATCCGGCATTCGCTCGACGAGTGTGTCACGAGCAACGGGAATCAAATCAAGGACATGCAACGGCCCGACGCCGATGGAAAGGACGATGCCTGTAAAGAAGAAGGATATCGGGATGAGATCGAGCCCTTCTATTGGATTGATCCCAAAGATGTAGAGGATCCCCCCTGCAATAGGAAACAGCGTTCCAAGCAGCAATATCGCCGACTGCCTTTGGCGTATCACTCCTGGCCGAGTTGCGGAGCGCAGCAGCAATCCACAAGCAATTAGCACGTAGGCATAGAGGGCAGCAACGATGGCGTAGAACCCAGGCCCGTGAATGTAGATTACAGCGTTACTTCCCGCGGGACCGGGCAGAAAACCGCGCCACACCCAGTGATGGAGCGAGTTGGTGGCAACAAGGACGAAGGCCCCACTGGGAATACTCCACACAACAACTCGCAACCACCCGCGTATCCATCGGTCGTAACCAGAATACCTGGAAGCGAATATCAAGAACAAGGTAGCAACAGGTCCCGAGCAGACATATTCGAGCGTTGACCACATGATTTTCCATCGAAGCCCGATGAACGACGCCTCAAGGCCGGCAACAAGAGCATATCCTGCTATTGCCAACAAGAGGAAGAACAGAACCCTACCGCCAGCGAATTCCCGACGATTCCACACGAACCACGACACGATCAAGGTGATCGTAGTAACCGAGAACAGAATTGCTCCCGAGGAAGTGAGGATCCAGCCCATATTCATAGTTACAGTCTAGCTGTTCGGCCCTTCATAGACAAGGAGGGGACGCAAAGATAGGCTCTCTTGACAACGGGAGTCTTTTATGTTATACGTTTCGTAAAAGGTTTGCGCAAAGGTTTGGCTAGAAATGAGAAGACTCAATGATTGCAAGGCCCAAGACACTGCTGCCCACGAGAAGCCCTTTCGCTTTCGCCCATCGCACACGGATGCCTCCTTGAATCATCCGCATCTCCTCCTCTCCAGCACTAGAACAAGGAGAACAGATCAGAAGAGCGTGGGCGATGGCGGCAGCATGACCGCAATGCCGCGGAACTCAGGGCATTAGGAGGTGATCGATGGCGAGCATTCAGCGCAGGAGAGCTTCGGAAACAGTTACACTCTAAAGAGAACTCACAGGGAGGAAGAGAAGTTATGAAGAAGATTCTTGTAGCATTGTTGATGGTGTTGATGGTCGCGGGCACGGCTATGGCCGCTGATCACCTCAAGAT
>JAGGXO010000023.1 GCA_021163015.1 Candidatus Bipolaricaulota bacterium | reverse complement strand
TTGTTTGTTTCGCCAGTTTTGGGAGATAGCGAGAGCTCCGCTTGCAGCCTTACTTTGGTAACTCCGTCGAATCCATACACCCCCATGTCAAAGAACTATCAGGATTATAGTGCTTGCATCCAACCTTTGCAAGAACCCTTCCCACAGAGCCGCTGTTTGGAAACCGGGGAAGTTTGCCGTGGGCACTGATTGGGAGTAGTGGACAGCCTTCAGACTCTGGGATGTGTGGATATCAGTTTGGATATCAATGACTGGTCCTGTATCCTGGCAACGCGCATGATGAAGCGCGTACTGGACAACGGAACAAGGAGGGACACAGTGAGTAAGAGAGGGTTGTTGCTAGGACTGCTCGTGGTTGGGGTGGCGATGTTGAGTGGGTGCGAACTGCTCAACCAGTTCACCGCCATATTTACTGGAGGATGGACACCAGCTCCCGGAGCTGTAGTCAGCGGGCGGATGAAAATCAACCTGGCTGCGACTGTATGGCGAGATAATGGGTATACAGGTGCCCAAACCTATGCGGGCAGTGTCGCGGCAACCTTCTGGTCCGGTGCCGGCACGTATTCCGAGAACTCTCGGTTGTTCATTGCATACAGCTGGAATGGTGGGGATTTCTCTGAGACGCAGTTCACTGCCACGCTCAGCGAAGACGGGAAGACCATAACATCCTTCGACGCGCGCCAAACACAGGCTAATGCCTTCTTGGGCCACACTTACATGCACGTCATCGTCGGGGCTAACGTGCCCTATTCACATATCGAAGGCAACTCGCGCTACTACCGGATCGACGGGAAAGCCGCTCGCGCCCTTGTCACGGCAGTTCAATACGAAGCTTGGGTGCCATCATCAATGGCCCCGGGTGACTGGATCACGGGAGGACCTGCCGCCCTCACAGGAGATGCCGGTGATTACATTGAAATTCGGCTGGATTATGAGAATGCCGCAGTGGCCCCGTAAACTCGATCCAGGCGCAGAGAGTTTCGGGGGACGATTTCACTGTCCTCGTCAGCATTTCTTCCAAGCACCTCATAGGGCAATAACGCGAGGTGTCAGGAGATAAGGCACTGGACTCCGCTCAGTCCCTTGGGAGTGCTCGGATCGCGCACTCCACTGCGCACACCAAGACTAGACTACTAATGGCGTAAAACGGGTCCACACAAGACACTCCAAGAACAGATCAGTATGGAGGCCGGAAAATGGCGCGCGGGAAGCTCCATCACACGGCCTTGCACTAATTAACGCAAGGAGCAACGTATGCGTAATTCGCAATTGTTGTTTGTTTCGCCAGTTTTGGGAGATAGCGAGAGCTCCGCTTGCAGCCTTACTTTGGTAACTCCGTCGAATCCATACACCCCCATGTCAAAGAACTATCAGGATTATAGCTCCTAGAAGTGAGACTAGCAATCGGCATGTTCCTGTGGTTATCATCTGTTTGCCAATGAGGTATTCAGTGATCGGTACAAGTCTGTCATTTGCTGCTGGGATCGGTGTCGGGTCTATCTTGCCGCAACACCGTCTCCTGTTGTGGTTTGCCTGCGTCGCTGTGACGATCGCCTGTCTCGTACTGCACCGCTGGAAGAGAGGCTCGCTTGCGGGGCTTCTCATCAGCGTCGCACTCTTGGGCGCACTTCGCTATCAGTCGCTTCCAAGAATCTCGGCATCGCTCTACAAACAAGCGGATAACCTGCGTGAAATTACGGGAACGATCGTCTCTTACCCCGAGGATAGATCAGATCACACCACGTTTATCCTATCACCAGACCATGTTGGTGCGAAGGTATTCGTTACGCTCTCTTGGAAGGGAGAGGACCCCCCACAGCTCCTGTACGGAGATCGTGTAGATGTTACGGGCGCGGGAAGAGCGCCAGAGAACTTCGCTGATTTCGATTACCGCGGATATCTGGCACGACAGAGGGTCTTCGCCACGATGATCGTTGACTCGCCGAAGAGCATCCAACGGATTGGAATCGCGGGGAGCCGCATCATGCGACTCGGCGATAAGATTCGGCATCGCCTCCTGGCGCGCATCGATGCACTCTTACCGCATAAGGAGGCAGGTTTGGCACACGGGTTGCTGCTAGGTGAGAAAGGGATGATGTCCGCACAGATTGAGGATGCGTTCCGTCGCGCCGGGCTGATGCACCTGCTCGCCGTCTCGGGGCTGCACCTGGGGATCTTCCTCGCTGGAATGTGGTTCATGCTGCGCCTGTTCGGCCTGCGCCCACGCGTTACCTATCCAGTAGTGGCGATTGCTGTCCTGTTCATTCTATGGATCGTCGGACCGCGCGTGAGCCTCGTGCGTGCCGCGCTGTTGTTTGCTTTCCTCGCCCTAGGAAGCATCCTTGCTGACTGCGGAGTGATTCTCAGGCGCTGGGTAAGCTCGTACGCCGGTCTCGCGGCGGCTGGGCTAGTCCTTCTTGCTATACGTCCGAGTGCGCTGTGGGACGTGGGCTTCCAACTGAGCTTCGCCGCAACGGGAGCAATCCTCTTCCTATTCGATCCGAGGTTTCGTGTGCAACAGAGGATGACAAATCTTGCCAAACGAGCGCCCTTTCCAACGCCCATCGTATCCTATCCGCTAGTACTTATAGGTGTCTCGGCGGTGGCGCAAGCAGGGACGGCGCCATTCCTCGCCTACCACTTTCATGCCCTCTACCCGCTCGGCCTCATCGCGAGCCTCATCGCCATCCCGCTGGCCACCCTCGCGCTGTGGGGCGGAGGAATGCTGCTCCTCGTTTCTTGGAGTCCGCTTGCGCCCTGGGCAGCAAAGGGGCTTCAGCTCGTACTGCACTGGCTTATCCTCTCTGTTAGAGCAATATCCAGCATACCGGGAAGCCTGCTTGCGGTGCCCGCGTGGAGTGGGATTTGGATCGGGGGAATCGTCGTCTATCTGTTCATGCTCGCCATCTACGTACGCGATTCATCGTCGTGCACCTTGTACTCCACGTCAATCGTACCGCCAGTGTTCGAGGTGTCGTCAGACGTTCCGTCGGTAGATGGAGGACGAAGAAGAGCGTAGCGAGCAAGGAGGTACAGGGCAAAGAAGTCACTCAGTACGCCGGGCACAATAAGCAGTATGCTCGCCACTAGCGGGAACAACTCATGGCGCATGAGCGAGCGCAGGGTAAGGCGCCCAACGAAGACGTTCATCACTACGTTCTTGACGATATCCCTTCCCTTGAGCTGCAGGATAATCATCCCGAGTACGCCACTCAGCAAGACTTCGCCGATGACCGCTCCGCCGCCAATGACCTGAGCAAGCTTGACAAGAACGACGATCTCCACACACGCAAAGACGAATAAATAGAAGGGCATACGCATCACCGGCGGTAGATGTTAGTGGAATTCGTGGTGCCCCACAACCACTATGAGGACTAGCGACAAAAGCGGCCCTTGTCAGGTGCGCTATGTTGCTCTATCCTGGGTGTTCATGGACAGATCGGCACGCGAGTATCTTATCGGGTTGAATCTGATACCGGAGTTGACGCCAAGGAGGATGACGATCCTCCTCGATCACTTCTCCTCGCCAGAGGAGATGTGGCGCGCGTCACAGGGAGCACTTGCATCTCTACCGGGATTCAGCGCTGAAACCGCAGCAAAGATAATCGCCCAGCGAAGCATTGAGGCTCTCGACACCGAACTCGAACGCGCACGGAAGCTTCACGTGACTATCCTGACGGTTCTCGATGAGGAGTATCCCCCACTGTTGCGTCAGATCGAGAACCCATCGGCCGTCCTCTACCTACGCGGTGAGCCGCAGATCGACACTACACGGACACTTGCAATCGTGGGAACGCGCAGATCGAGCCGCTACGGACGAACAGTGGCAAGCAAGCTAGGACAGGATCTGGCGCGCCTCGGTCTCAGCATTGTCAGCGGCCTGGCGATTGGGATCGACGCAGCAGCGCACAAGGGCGCTCTGGAGACCGGACGTACAATCGCCGTTCTCGGTTCGGGGTTGGCGCACATCTACCCGGCAAGCAACGCGCGCCTCGCTAGCGAGATCTGCGAGAAGGGAGGGAGCTTGGCAAGCGAGTATCCCCTCACTACACCACCATCTAAATGGACCTTCCCTCAGAGAAACCGGATCATCTCCGGGCTATCGCGCGGGGTGATCGTCGTCGAAGCTCCACAGCGCAGCGGCGCATTGATCACCGCGCGTCTCGCCATGGAACAGGGACGCGAAGTGTTCGCCGTTCCGGGAAATGTCACCAGCACCGCAAGCGCAGGGACAAACTCGCTCATCAAGGATGGGGCAAAGCTTGTAACTTGTTTGGATGATGTTCTCGACGAGTTCCCCGACCTGGCCACCCTCAATGGAACGTCAGCCCAAGCTATGCAGCAACGCCAGGTCACTCTATCCCCTGAGGAGCATCGTGTTTACGATCTCATCGGCCTTGAACCGCTTCACATTGACGATATCATTTCTCGGGTGTGTAT
>JAGGXO010000169.1 GCA_021163015.1 Candidatus Bipolaricaulota bacterium | reverse complement strand
GGTGTCCTCGAAGGCTTCAATATGGGAGCGCGCCTCACCCGCGGGCGGGCCTATGCCCGCAGAGGGCAGGTGATCTCCATCGACATCGACAGTGGGACAGTAACAGCTGAGGTTCAGGGTTCTCGTCCTAGCCCCTACCATGTATCGATCAAAGTGAAGACCCTCTCGCAGGCAAAGTGGAAGAAACTGGCCGAAATCCTTTCAAAGCGAGCGAGCTTCGCTGCCAGCCTTCTCGCCGGAGAAATGCCAACAGATATTGAAGACGCGTTCGCCGAGGCCGGTCTGTCACTATTCCCGGAGAAGAAGAGCGATCTCAAGACCGACTGCTCCTGCCCCGACTGGGCCAATCCCTGCAAGCACATCGCTGCGGTCTACTACCTGCTGGGTGAAGAGTTCGATCGCGACCCGTTTTTGATCCTTGCATTGCGGGGGATCGAACGGGAGAAACTTGTAGAACTGATCGCGGGAAGCATCAGTATGCCCGTAGTGCCTGAAGATGCCGAGGAGATCGTGCCGGAGCCGTTGCCGGTAGACCCGGATGTATTCTGGAATGAACCCAACAAGAAGGATTTCGCGTTGGGTGAGGTGAGTGTTCCACGGATTGAGGCTGCTCTACCCAAGCGCCTCGGTGGATTCCCCTTTTGGCGTAGCGATACGGACCTTAACAAGACTCTGGAGAGAATCTACCATGCAGCTTCAATGACCGGAATAAATATCGTGCTAGGTGAACTCAACAATAAAAGTGGTAATTAACTTAGTTAAGTGACACCTATTATTCGCAGATAGCACCAAAGGCGCTTACGGACTAACCCTCTTTCCACACTCCGCTTGCCTTGAGTGCTGGGTAGAGCGAGGCGTACTTGCGGTAGATCCCCTCGTACTGTTCGACGAGTGACGGGATCGGTCGCTCCAAATCATCATCTAGCTTCACGGTTCGAGCGACGGATTCCTCCACATCAGCGTACACTCCCGCTCCCACGCCGGCAAGGATGGCGGCGCCGAATGCTGCGCCCTTATCTATGGCAAGACGCTGCAAGGGGATATCGAGTACTGCAGCGATAATCTCGCGCCAGACAGCACTCTTCGTACCTCCGCCGACGATGCGAAGCGTGGGCGGTGCGATTCCGAGCATCTTCATCCGCTCCCATGCATCCCTCAGGGCAAAGGCTACGCCCTCCAGCACCGCTCGTACCAGGTGTTCCCTTCGATGAGCGAGGCTGAGGCCGATCCAGGCCCCGCGGGCAGCGGGATCCATGTGTGGAGTGCGCTCACCAGCAAGGTAGGGGAGGAAGAACAGACCCTCTGATCCAGGAGCGACACGCTTTGCCGGTTCTATGAACGCACCGTAGTCTCCTGTGTCCGATTGAACATTCGATAGAATATCGCGGGCCCAGCGCAGGCTCCCTCCGGCGGAGAGGATGACACCCATCAGGTGATACGCCTCGGGAACGGCGTGACAAAAGGCGTGCAACGCACCGGTAGGATCGATGCGAAGCGTGTCCGTGGGGGCGAAGATAACCCCCGATGTGCCGAGGGACAGGAGTCCCGTCCCCTCGCTAACGACCCCGCACCCGATGGCAGCGGCGGCGTTGTCCCCCGCGCCGGCGACGATGGGTGTTCCCGCAGCAAGGCCCGTAATCTGTGCTGCACCTGAGGTTACATGCCCCGCTACCTCCGGCCCTTCGAAGATATCGGGAAGCCAATCTCTTGGGATGCCTAGCGTTGAGAGGATCTCATCCGACCAGGCGCGCTTGGCAAGATCAAGGAGTAGCGTTCCGGCGGCATCGGAGGTATCGGTGGCCAATTCACCGCTCAATCGGTAACGGATGTAGTCCTTGGGAAGGAGGATGTGTCGCACCTTGGCGTAGTTTTCCGGTTCGTGCTCTTTGAGCCAGAGAATCTTCGGTGCTTGAAACCCGACGAGCGCCGGATTTCCGGTGATCTCGCGCAAGTGATCCGCACCGACCAGATCGTTGATTTCAGCGCACTGTGTTGCCGTGCGCGCATCGTTCCACAGGATTGCTGGGCGGATGATATCTCCTTTTGCATCGAGAGATACCGCCCCGTGCATCTGCCCGGTCAGTCCCAGCGAAACGATCTTCTCCGGTGTAATGTTGGCCCTGTTGAGGAGGGCGCGGAGGCTAGTGATCGTCGCCTCCCACCAGTCCGATGGATCCTGTTCACTCCACCCAGGAAGGGGAGTGGAGAGGCTCAGCGGTGTGGATGCTGAACCGACCAACTCCCCATGGAGATCGATCATAACTGCCTTCACCGCGGTGGTGGAGACGTCGATTCCAACCAAATAGGGCATACCGACTAGCGTACCCCTAGAATGAGTTCGATCAGCAATTGATCTAGCTCTTCATAGGGAAGGCCCCTCTTTCCCAGTGCTACGCGATCGAATGCGTGTGCCTTCAACTCTTGCGCGCTCTGTGGAGAATATCCACCAAGATAATCGGGCATCGGATTTCCTGCCTCGCGGATCTGAGCGAGGAGCTCCTGAATGCGCGTATCTTCGTTGAACTGCTCTGCCTTCTCTTTCAGGATCAGGTAGGTGCGGATACACCCGCGCGCAAACGCCTTGACATCCCTTAAATCCGCTGTTCGGTAGGCGTGCGCGTCGAAGTGGCGTGACCCCTCGTAACCCACATCCTCCAGGAACTTGACGAGGAAGAACGCCTGTTTGATCCCCTGGCTGCCGAAGCGGAGGTCTTGATCGTAGCGGGCCCCGTTCTGATCGTTTAAGTCGAGGTGGAACAGCTTCCCCGCGTCCCACGCCTGCGCAACGGCGTGCATGT
>JAGGXO010000039.1 GCA_021163015.1 Candidatus Bipolaricaulota bacterium | reverse complement strand
TCCTACGGCGGCTACATGACCCTGATGCAAGTGGTGAAGAAACCCGAACTGTGGAAGGCGGCCGTGAGCTGGGTTGGAATTAGCGACCTTTCCAAGCTGTACGAAAAGAGCATGGAACACTTCAAGTACTTCCTGCGTTGGCACATGGGGGACCCACGGGAGAACGCGCAGCTGTGGCATGAGCGAAGCGCTCTTACCTATGCAGAGAATACGCGCGCCAAGCTCCTTCTCGTGCATGGGGTGAACGACCCACGCTGCCCGATCGAGCAGTCGCGTCTGTTTCGCGACAAGTTGGTCGAACTTGGATACAAAGAGGGAGAAGGCTTTGAGTACGTAGAGCTTTCGGGTGAGGGACACGGATCATCTGACATAGAGCAGAAGTTGCGCACCTACACGTTGCTCGTCGATTTCCTGAAGAGACGGCTATGATTGAGGAATTGAATGACTGAATCATCGGGAGATTGAGAGGATAAATCTCTCAATGACTCAATCTCCCGATCGCTCAATCTCTCAATTCTTAGTTGACGTCTCCAAGGTAGCAGGTTCCTGGGTTTTCACCGCGCGCGATGCATTGCAGTGGCTCCACGATCGCCGCTGGGTAGAGGCAGACCTCGTTGAGCCTGCGCATTTCCACCCATTCCGCGCCAGTCTGCCAGTCGTCCGGGGCCTTGCCAACGTGGACATCCCCTTCAGCTATCTGGCAGCGGAACATGAACTCTACCTGGTGAACGTCATCATCCTGCTCTGCAAACTCGTGGTTAGCTGAGATGTAGTCGCGCACGAGCAACAGGTCTCCCACCGACACCCGTACACCGATTTCCTCCATGCATTCACGTACGACCGCTTCAGCAAGCGACTCGCCGTGACGCTGCCCACCCCCTGGAAGAAGGTAGAACTCGCCTGCGTTATTCCTGTTTCGCGTAAGCAGAATCCGATCATCCTCTATGATGATTGCCTTGGCCGAGTTGCGAATGTTGTTCACGCGAATCTAATTGCTGGGAGCGATGATCCGATCGATCAGTCCATACTCGACGGCCTCGACCGCAGACATGAAGTAATCGCGATCGGTGTCCTTGGCGATACGTTTGGGCGTCTTCCCCGTGTGCTTGGCGAGTATCTTGTTGATCTGATCATGCATACGCAGCAATTCATCGGTTTGAATCTTGACGTCGACCGCTTGCCCCTGCGAACCACCAAATACCTGGTGAATGAGGATGCGCGCATTGGGAAGCGCCTGGCGCTTTCCCTTCGTTCCAGCAGAGAGGAGAACGGCCGCCATGCTCGCCGCCTGGCCAATGCAAATCGTCGTCACATCGCAGTGCACGTACTGGATGGTGTCGTAGATAGCAAGCCCCGCGGTGACCGATCCGCCGGGCGAGTTGATGTACAGCTTGATGTCCTTGCTCGGATCCTTTGCCGCGAGGAAGAGGATCTGAGCGATGACCACGTTTGCCACCTCGTCGTCGATCGGATCGCGCAAGAAGACAATTCTGTCCTCCAACAGGCGCGAGTAGATGTCGTAGGTGCGCTCAGCCTGTCCGCGGTTATCGATTACGTATGGAATCTGCGGGCTCATTCCGTTTCCTCGGACAACTTCGCGTTGTCGTAAAGCAGGTCAAAGACACGAGTGTTTATCTTCTCGGTATGATATGCGCCCCACTGCTCGTTCGCCTTCAGTCGCGCGATAAATCGAATCGGGTCCTCTCCGCTTGTCTTTGCCTCTTCGGTGGCAATCTCCTCCAGTTCCTCATCGGAAATCGAGATACCCTCAGCCTCAATGAGTTTCGCCATGACGAGTTCCCGCTGCAGGCGCTTTGTCACATGTTCGCGGTACTCCGCCAGCAGCTCGTCCTCGCTCTTCTCCCGTTCCTTCAGGTATTCCTCGAGCGTCATCGGTGCGTGTGGATCCTCAAGGTTCTTCTTGAATTGCTCAAGGTCCTCCGCAGCAATCTCCTCGACCATCTTCTCAGGCAGAGGAAGATCAAGCTGGGAGACGATATTATCGAGGAGATCGCCCTTGATTTTCTGCACGCGTCTCTCGCTCTTTGATGACGCGATCTTCTCATTGATATCTACCTTCATTGCATCGAGAGAGTCAAACCCAGCGTCCTTCGCCAAGTCGTCATCAATCTCAGGGAGGACCACCTGAGATATCTGGAGCACCTCTAGCGTGGCGTGCAACGGATCTCCCTCATCGCGCTCGATATCCAGCTCAACCGTGTCGCCGGTCTTGTGTCCGATCATCTTCCCTGTGACTGGGTTCTCGGTATCGACACGCATATCCCACTCTTGATCGCCCTCTTTGACGTGCACTATGTCCCCACTATCGATCGTCTCTGATTCCTTGGGGGCAAGGGTGGCAAAGCGCCGCCTGATCTCTTCCAGCGTCCCGTTGACCTCGTCTTCCGTGACCTCTTCCAGCGGCTTCACGGCCATCTCCATCCCACGGTATTCGGGAAGCTCAACATCGGGGAGGACAGAGAAAGACGCGGTGAACACGAACGGACCCTCTGCATCGAATGACACGTGCTCCACCTCTGGCGTAGTTACCGGACGCAGGTTAAGTTCGGCGAGCGCCTTCTGCAGGTGCTCTTCTTCCAGGTCCTTCTGCGCCTCTTCTACAAATAGGTCTGTTCCAAAACGGGAGTCAAGATACGCTCGCGGCACGCGCCCCTTGCGGAAACCGGGGATCTGTGCCTCTTTGCTATAGCGTCTGTATGCCGTGTCGATCGCGTTCTTCACCGTCGCTGCGTTCGCTGTCACCTGCACGGTCACATCGGTGGCAGAACGGTCCTTGATCTCATATTGTGTGTTGTTCACGCGAATTCACTCCATGTTTTCCTTAGTAGTAGCGCGATTATACGGACAGAAGCCTGCTTGAACAACCTGGCTAAGCAACGTTGCTTGGGTAGGCTTACATCATCAATGCCAGAAGCCAGCGGCTTCCGAGCAGGCCACTCCAGATTCCGTCGATTGCTCCAAACAGGAAGCGCAGCCCACCGAGGTAGATGATCGCGATCAGGATGATGAATCCGTAGCGCTCCAGGATAAGCATCACGCGCCTCCCCTCAGGAGGAAGGAAGTATGTCAGGATACGCGATCCGTCGAGAGGTGGGATGGGGATCATGTTGAACACCGCCAGGATCACGTTGTAGACGACGAACATCCCCAGCAGGAAGAAGATCGCATGCACGAGATTCGCCCCAAACCCTGTGGCGTAC
>JAGGXO010000021.1 GCA_021163015.1 Candidatus Bipolaricaulota bacterium | reverse complement strand
GGTCCGGAGTTGTGCTGTAATAGGAGAATGCGATCTCCCAAGGTGGATTATCCGGATCGCTCTTGCTGTTGCGCACGGAGAAGAATGTCGCCTTGTCGTAGACCTGTAAATCAACGGTGAATCCCGCGTTCTGTAGCTCATTTGTGACCACGAGCGCCTGGTTATACTGGGCGGTCATGTCCTGGGCAACGATGATGCGGATCGGTTCGTTGTTGTATCCGGCATCGAGCGCCATCTGCCATGCCTTCGCTGGTCATTGGCGTTGTACAGCCCGGTCCCTGCATCCTCGGTGTACCATCTGATTCCAGGAGCAAAGTAGCTCGGGTTCAGGCTCCAGAAGGTGGGGTCCCCATATCCCGCGAGCATGATCGCGTTGAAGTCGAGAGCGGTCATGATCGCCTGCTTCAACCTGTAATTGTTCGCAATCAGGCTATTGCGATTGTTGATCAGCGCGATCGGGTAAATCGGAGGGTGGTCGGTGATTATCGGGACGATGTTTGCGTCCCCTTCTACGTTTGCGTACAGATCATTGGGGATGTTCGCAACATAGTCGTACGTCCCAGACTGGATACCGACAAGTCGTGCATTATCTTCGGCGACAAAGAAAAACTGCAGTTTGTCGAAGTATGCAACCTTCTTACCGGCGAATCCGCTCGCTGGCATGGAAGACGGCACATAGTCATCGAAACGTTCGAGCAGGATGTAGTCGCCACCCTTCCACTCCGCAAATTTGTATGGCCCAGTACCGATGACATCCTCAGGAGCAAGCGGCTGGTCCCCAGCCTTGGAGACGATCTCTGCGGGATAGATGCTCGGTCCACCGTAGATGTTGGCCAAGTACGTCGTCATCGGTGCGAACGGCTCGTCCAGGGTTAGCTGCACTGTGTAGTCATCTAGCGCAGCAAGGTCGGCAACGTGTGACCAAAGAGCTGCGGATGTCAGACCGTACTGCCCCCAGCGATTGAGGGAGGCGACGACATCGGCCGACGTCATCTCCTTTCCGTTCTGGAAGAGGACTCCGTGCCGGAGGTGAAACGTGGCAACGGTGCCTGTGCTGTCCAGTTCCCAGCTCTCAGCAAGCATCGGCTGTGGCGTGTACGAAGCATCGAACGCAAACAGCCCTTCCAAGATATGCCGCGCGGGAATGCTCGCTGCGACACCACTGTCCAATTGCATATCTAGCTTTCCCGGTTCCGAGGCTAGAGCGCACCGAAGCGTTCCGCCGTACTGCGGGCCATCACTGGCTGTCAATATCAAACTGGTTCCAACAATCAGTAGAAACGAGATTAAGAGAATGCTACCTACGGTCAGTCTGCGATTCATAACTGCCTCCTTTGATGTGCTTTGCGTAAGATCTCATAGTGTATGCTCTATCACCTCCTATTGCGTGGGGTAGCGCAAAGCCATTTCTTGTATAACACTAATTCACTCATGCTTCCCAAATCTCCCGCATGCGGCGCCAATGCTCTTGCACCTTCTCCGCTGCTAGCTCTGGCTTGCTTTGCTCAATGGCGCTGATGATGTCGCAATGAACGTCAACGACCTGTTCCAAGTCCGCTACGTTCTTCAGGTAGTAATGGTGCGTGAACTCGCGGTACAGTGTCTGATCCATCGTATCGACCAGAGGGATGACCGCCTCTGTTATCAGATGATTATGCGCAGCATCGACCAAACCGCGATGAAACGCCTTATCGGCCTCGAAGTACGTGGGAAAATCCCCCTTCCGTGCTTCCTCTCGCATCTTCTCAAGGACACGCTTAAGAGCAGCAACCTCTTCTGGAGAATGTTTGCGCGCCACATATGCCGCCACAGGTGGTTCAAGGACAGACCTTGCTTCCATCACTTCCAAGCACCCAGCTTCAGTCTCGATGAGGTGCGGTGCGTCCTGTTCCTCATCGATGGAGGGGATCTTGAGTACATAGTTCCCGCTTCCGGGATGGGATGCAATTAGCCCAACCGCCTGTAGCGCGGAGAGTGCCTCTCTGATTGATGGCCGGCTCACTCCCATCTCCTCTGCGAGTTCGAACTCCGAAGGCAGCTTGCTGCCAACCGGGAACATACCAGCCTTGATTGCAGAAATGAGCTGCTCAGCAGCCACCGCTGAGACCTTCCGTGGCCGCACTTTCTCAAAGGGCATCGAGTTGTTTCGCTTCGCTTGATCTGTCATCTTGTCAAGCTGTATGATAGCATTACGAGTGGCGGTTGGCAAGTATCTTTGCTCTCGATTCTTCGAGTTTGAAACAGCTTCACACGAAGAGTCGACTACAGAGCCTTCAGCAGTGCAAGAGTCCGAGCTTCAATGCAACCGTAAGCCTTTACGTCGCCACTCCGTGATATTCGTGCCCTTCGTGGTAGGGCTTCTGTGTCTCTTGGGCAGGACCTGTATCGCGCACATTCTGCGGTTGCTTGACACCCTCATAATGCAGCAGCGTTCACGAAAGCTACTTCGTCGTTTGCTCGCTGACACCGGCCATCATCAGGCCAATCTGTTCGACGTCAACGTTCCCCCGCTCAACGATGCCCATGATTCGTCCTTCGTATATTACGGCAATGCGATCGGCCAGATTCAGGATCTCATCGAGATCCTCGGAGATAAGCAGGGTCGCCGTCCCTGCAGATCGCTGTTCGATCAAACGACGATGCACGTATTCCGTGGCACTCACATCGAGGCCACGCGTCGGTTGAGCGGCAACAAGAACGCTTGGGTTGCGGGACAGCTCGCGCGCTAGGATCAGCTTCTGGATATTTCCACCCGACAGGCTCTTGAGCGGTGTATGCCGGGACGGGGTTCTTATGTCGAACGCTTCTATCAGCCTGTCGCTCTCTGAAGCGATCTTCGTGAAGTCCATGAACACTCCATGAGCGTACGGCTGTCGGTGATGATCCTTGAGAATCAGATTCTCCTCCACACTAAAGTCACGCACCGTCCCATCCACCATTCTCTCCTCGGGAATGTAGGACAAGCCGTGATCGAGCAGTTTCCCTGGGAGGGACCCTGTCACATCGGTCCCATCGAAAAAAACCTGTCCGCTGGTTGAGCTACGCATCCCAGCGATTACCTCAGCCAGCTCTTTCTGTCCGTTCCCCGATACACCGGCCAAGCCAAGGATCTCGCTTGCTCGCACCTCCAGATCCACCCCGCGCAGCGCAGGTAACCCCGAATCCCCGTTCGCACTCAATCCATGCACAGCAAGACGTACGTCACCGTAGGTCACCTCTGGGTGTTCCACCTGCAGGATAACCTCTCGACCGACCATCAGGCGCGCTAGCCCTTCCTTTGTAGCATCGGCAGCAAGCACTGTGTCTACGACCCGTCCATTTCTCAACACGGTTATGCGGTCGCTCAGCGCCAGAACTTCGTGCAGTTTGTGGCTGATGAAGACGATTGCATGTCCCTCATTGATCATCCGTCGCAGCGTCTCCGAGAACTCTTCAACCTCCTGCGGAGTGAGGACGGCCGTCGGTTCATCGAGTATGAGGAGCGACGCGCCACGGTACAGGACCTTCAGGATCTCCACCCTCTGTTGCTCTCCAACAGATAGCTGCCACACCTTTGCCTGTGGATCGACGTGCAATCCGTACGTCTTCGCCAGCTCCTCGATTCGCCGAGAAACGATGTCGAGATCCAGCACCACACGCCGCGAGGAGGGAAGGCCCAACGCCACGTTCTCAGCCACCGTGAATGTAGGAACAAGCATGAAGTGCTGATGTACCATCCCGATTCCCTGTCGTATCGCATCGAGCGGCGAGTGAAAGCGCACCGGCGTCCCGTTGATCAAGACCTCTCCAGCGTCGGGACGATACATCCCATAGAGGATCTTCATCAGGGTGCTCTTGCCCGCGCCGTTCTCTCCGAGCAACGTGTGAATCTCTCCGGAGTGCACATCAAAGTTGACGTGATCACTCGCTAGCACCCCGGGGAATTGCTTGACGATCCCACGTGCGACAAGCTCCTTTACCTGAACCTGTTCAATGATCGATGTGGACACGCTGCGTCCCTTTCCTTTGGGCCGGGACAAAGGTCATCCCGGCCCACAATCCTGGCTTCTAGTTACTCTCCAACCTTTATGTCGCCGTTGATAATCCCTTCTATCGTCTTACCGACAAGGCCCTCAGCGTTTACCGCAATCTTGAGCCCACCGTTTGCCAATGTGAGGTCGTACACCGTGCCTCCCATCGTACCGCTCTGGATCGCATCGATCATCGGGCGCAGAGCCACGGTCCAGTCGACTATAACACTACTCACCACGATCTTGGGGGCGAGGGGAGCCTGGTCCACGTCATAGCCGAACCATATTGCTCCTTCTTTCTTCGCCACACCGATCGCACCTATGACCATCTGCGACGTGCCCGTAAGGACGTCGGCACCCGACTTAATCATCGTGCGTGCCGTCTCAGCAGCCAAGGAGACATCGCTGTACGATCCCGTCCAGGTAACACTTACCTTGGCGTTGGGATTCGTCGCCATCACTCCTTGCTCAAACCCTTCCGTGTAGCGCTTTGCGTCGCCCGTCTCGATCGGACCAATCACTCCCATGATGCCGCTCTCCGACAGCTTCGCCGCCAATACTCCATTAACGTATCCGCCCTGCTCGGAATACGGCTGGTAAGAGAAGATGTTGGTGATCCCTTGGTCAGAGAACGTGTTCGCGGTCGAGCCCCAGGCAAACGCGGTGTTCGGGAAGTCAGGGGCGATATCCACAAGCGACCCGCCATACTGCGAACCGTGTGCGATCACGAGATCGTAGCCCTGGCTCGCGTAATCGCGTATCGCTGCCGCGGCATCAGAAATGACGAACATGTTCTCCGAGTAGACAAACTGGAAATTACCCTCACCCATCTCATTTTGAATGGTCATCAATGCATCGTACATGCTCTGACTCCACGCCGAGTCGTTGATCGTGCTCGGGGTGACAAACGCAACTTTGAATGGCGTCGCCATTCCGATAATGGCGATCGACGACACAATGAGTGCTACTAAGACGAATCCTGAAAGTACCTTGTTCATTTCTCCCTCCTGTTTGTGAACTTACTCTCTTTACTCTCAACTTTCTTCTTCTGCAATCACCCCCCCTAGCTCTCTCCCCGCTCAAAGCGCTTATTCAGCGCGGCAGGAGCATTCACTCGCCTGTTTGCCATCGCGGCAAGGACGAGGATTGTAACTATGTATGGCATCATAAGAAGAAAATCTGAAGGGATAGTTACTCCTTTTACCTGAAGCCAAAGTTGGACGGCATTAACTGTACTAAATAGAAGAGACCCTAGGAGAACTCCGGAAACACGCCACCCGCCAAAGTAAACCAACGCCACCGCAATGAAACCCATCCCGTTTGTCAAGTTCTGTTGAAACGTGTTAAGCAGCGCAATCGAGAGCGATGCGCCGGCGATACCAGAGAGCATCCCCCCCAAAGTCACTGTGAGATAGCGCACCCGGCTGACATTGACTCCCAGAGAATCGGCTGCCTCAGGATTCTGCCCTACCGCACGTACCTTGAGACCAAACGGGGTCTTGTTCAAGACAAACCACGCGATCGGGACCAGGGCAAAGGCGACGTACACAAGAATATTGTGTTGAAAGAAGATTTCCCCGATCACTGGAATGCGGGAAAGAGCAGGGATGGCCAGATCGGGAAAGCCATCGATCGTCTGCACGTTCTTGATCGTTACCCCAAACAGAAACGTGCTAAGGCCCAGTCCGAATAGGTATAGTCCGATCCCGCTGATCCCTTGCTCAGCCTTGAGGGTAACACTGATGAACGCCATGATCAGCCCAAACATCGCTCCTATACCGGCACCAGCAATGAGGCCGAGCGAGAGACTACCCGTCCGCAGCGCAACGAAGAAGGCAACGTATGCTCCCATCAGCATCACGCCATCCACTCCCAAATTCAGTACCCCGCTCACCTGCCCGATCGTCTCTCCCACAGCCGCATATAGATAAGGCGTGGCGAGGCGAATACCTGAGCTGAGAATTCCCACGATCACCGCCCAGGTCATGAATCCTCCTTCGCATCGACCGCATCTTCCAGCTCGGAATTTCTCTTGTCAGCGCGTCGTATTTGACGGCGGTGGAAGATTTCACTTCCCACCACCAATAGAACAATTAGACCACTGAGAGCACCAATCAAAGCGGATGGAACCTGCATTACTCGTTGCATCTTGTTTGCTCCGGTCAACAAAGCGCCGAGGAGAAACGCCGCGGGGATCGTTCCGATCGGATGCAGTTGCCCGAACAACGCGGCGACAATGCCGTTGAACCCGGCGCTACCGGTGAAACCAAACGCCGATCCATCAGTAAACATGCGGTGGTGCAGACCCAACACCTCAACCGCGCCACCAAGTCCAGCAAACGCCCCGGCCAATAGAAGAGAAAGCACCATGTAGCGCTTCGTGTTGATGCCAGCGGCGAGTGCGGCCCGCAGATTCTTCCCTACAGTGCGGATGCGGAACCCAATCGTTGTTCGCCAGAGCAAGACGTACACCGCAAATGCAAGGACCACGGCGATCGCCGCTCCCAAGTGAAGGCGTGTTGGAATCAATCTTGGCAGATCGACGGAGCGCGGCAGGCGCGCAGTCTGCGGAGTGAATGATCCCAGCTTGATCTGCAATGGATCCATCATTGGGCCACGCAAGAGGTAGTTCATGCCGAACACCGCGATGTAGTTGAGCATGATCGTGCTGAGGATCTCGTTCACATTGAGGTGAGCCTTCAATAGCCCCGCTATCCCTCCCCAGATTGCCCCAGCCAACATCCCCGCGGACAGAGACATAAGGACGATAATCCAACCAGGCCAGGTAGGAACTGCGAGAGCAACCGCTGTGGCAGCAATCGCTCCAGTGACGAGTTGTCCCTCTCCACCGATATTCAGTACGCCACCGCGGAAAGCGATACAGATTCCTAGCCCCACAAAGAGGAGCGGGGTTGCCTTGACAATCGTGTCAGCAAGAGCATTTGTGCTTCCAAAAGCACCAATGAACAATGCCCTGTACGCTTCCCAGGGATTCGTTCCCAGAAGAGCAAGCATCACCGCACCGACAAGAAGGGCCAGAAGAACAGCAAGTATCGGGATCAGACGCGGTAACAGATCCCCCATCTTGCGCTGGTTCATTACCCTCCTTGCGAAGCTATCGCGAAGAGACCGCCTCTTGCATCCGCTCCCAATGTTGCCGCATCTTCAGCACGGCAAGTGGGCTATCTTGATCGATAATTGCCTGAATGAGCTCATCGTGCAGAATGGCTACGTCCTCCAATCCAAGTTTGTTCTTGAAGTAGTAGTCCTGCGTAAACTCTCGGTACAGCTTCTGATCCATCGTATTAATCAACGGAATCAGAGCACCCGCTACTAATGTGTTGTGAGATGCAGTAACGATCGCCAAGTGGACCTCCTTGTCCATGCCGAAGTACGGATTGAAGTCCCCCTTCTTCGCTAACACCCCTAACTTATTGTAGAGGGCGCGAAGCTCCTTCACATCATCTGGCGTTCGCTTCTCGGCTGCCAGTCCCGCTACCGGAGGTTCAAACAGCCCCCTGGCTTCCATGATTTCAATGCAGCTCGACTCGTTCTCCAACACGAGGACGGCCTCCTGCCCGATCGTATCGATAAGAGATGTCCCGTTGCGCACGTAATTTCCACTACCAGGCTTGGATTCAATCAAGCCGACCGCCGTGAGAGCCGAGAGGGCTTCACGAATCGTCGGGCGGCTCACCCCCATGTGCTCGGCAAGCTCAAACTCCGATGGTAGCTTGCTCCCCACAGGGAAACTCCCGTCCTTGATCGTCTCTATGATCTGCTCGGCAACGATAGTCGCGACCTTTTTTGGTCGTACCTTGTGAAACTGCACGCAAATCACCCTCTATTGGCTAGGTTGCTATTCAGCCTAGCAACTATCATAGCGATGTGGCGTGGCCGTGTCAATACGAAGATTGGCTAGCAATTGCTATCGATCAATCAATCTAGAGAGAGGGGCACGATCGTATGATTGAGTACGTCGATTAGCCCTAGATCGGTGAGACCAAGGGCGGGGACGGTGGGCAAGGAGACGAAGGACAGAGCCATAAATGGGGTTTCAAGCGGGCAACCGAGAGTGCGCGCTGCTTCCCTAACTTCGCCCAGATTTCGGTCGACGACCTCAGTCT
>JAGGXO010000196.1 GCA_021163015.1 Candidatus Bipolaricaulota bacterium | reverse complement strand
CGGCTATAACGTTGATCTCTTTACCGGAGGTGTCTTGCCCGGTGGACAGTGTGCGTTGGATTTCAAGGAGGTAGCGGGACAAGCACAATCCCCCACAACTACGATGGTATTTGTTAACGTTCTGCTGCCTGTATTTCTAATCGCCGGCAGTGGCTACCTACTGGCCAGGCTGACTAGCATCAAGTCTGATGGGCTTGTTAAGGTAGTCTTCTACATTCTCAGCCCGTGTTTGATCTTCTACTCTCTCTATTCTCAGCAGGTCTCCCAGAGTGCAGTTGTGCGCCTTGTCATCTTTGTGGTTTCTCTGCATACGATTTTGTTTATCATCGGGTCCGTGTTGTTTCGACTGTTGCATTGGGATGACGATTCACGCGTTGCGGGCACACTCTCTCTCTTTCTTAACAATGGCGGGAACTACGGGTTGCCGATCTTGCTGTTTGCCTTCGGTAACAAAGGTTTCCAGTTTGGTGTGCTCTACGTTGTTGTCCACGCAGCGATGCAGGTGATCTTCGGTGTGGGGATCGCGTCCTGGAAGAAGGGGATGAAGATGGGAAAACTGTTGCGCAATGTCGTGAGCGTCCCTTGGTTCTACGCACTGGTTATTGCTCTCGTTCTGAAGTGGACAGGAACGACCTTGCCCGATTCCGCCATCAAGCCGATCGAGATGCTCGCACAAGCGACAATCCCGGTGATGCTTCTCTTGTTGGGAATTCAACTGGCTCAGGTGAAGATTACAACGTTGTTGCCGCGGGCAACGGTGGTCGCTGTGTTAAAGCTCCTTATCCCTCCGCTTCTCTCTTGGGGATTGACCGCAGCGTTGGGGATCCACGGCCTGCTGCGCGCTGTGCTGATCATCGAGGGGAGTACACCAACGGCGGTGAATGCTCTCCTCCTCTCGCTTCAGTATGATAGACGTCCCGACCTCACGGCTTCGATCCTCCTGCTGACAACGGTGGGAAACCTCGTGACGATGACCGTGCTTCTTACGCTGCTTACGTAAATGGTTGTACAAACGCTTCTTGCCCCGCAGAGATTGCGATCATGGCCGCGTTGTGTGATCTCGGTCATCCCCGACAAGAGTAGTCAGCATCTGGCGGATCTTGTTAAAGGCGTCTTCACCTAGCTGTCCGAACCTCTTCACAACGATTGATTGGGCGAGCGTGTAGATCTTATCCACCCGAATTCTGCTAGGCCTCTTGAGTGAGCCAAGAGCTAAATCGGTAGAAGTGATGGTGAAGCTATAATCTGCTCTTTTTAGGTTTGAAGTCATTGCCACCACGACAATATCGTCTCCCCGGCGGTTGTACTCATTGTTGGAGACTACAACAACCGGCCGACGCCGATTCGATGTCAGATCAGTGAACGGAATTGGAACAAGGACGATGTCGCGCTGGTTAGGCATTATTCCAGGATTCATCATCAATTGAGTTGTTCCAGAAAGCGAGACTGCTCTCGGTTGCCAGCACGAGATCACTGAAGTTGTCGTCGCCCTCTTGCACCACGAGCACAGCGACCCGTGTACCCTTGGGCAGAGGAACGCTCAGTTCCACTTTTCCACCCTCTTGCACATTCAGCTTGTATTTGAAAGCTGTGTCTTGCATCGTTCGTTCTCCTTGCCCTGTGCTTGTAGTTCGGATACAAGATCAAGCACGAGCATTATCCTCATGAACCTACTACGATATTATGGTGCGCACCATAGCGTCGGTCAATATTGCCACTCTTGCGTTGAAGATGAAACCTACAGCGAGAGGGACGGCTGTGGACCGAGCGATAGTGGATGTGCCTCGTGCAGTACAAGGTGATGATAGGCTCCAGCAGCGGCGATCATGGCCGCGTTGTCGGTGCAGTATTCTATTTCAGGGAAAATGACGGTGATTCCCTTCTCCCTGCCATCCACCTGCATGCGTTCACGCAAGTGCGCGTTGGCTGCTACCCCACCGACTACGACGAGGTTCTTTCGATGATACCGCCTCGTCGCGTCGATCGACTTCTTGGTGAGGACAGAGACAACACTCGCCAGGAACGATGCGGCGACGTCTTCTCGCTTCTCTCGAGGGTGCTTGCGTAGGTGATAGAGGACCGCTGTCTTCAGGCCGGCGAAGCTGAAGTCGAACCCGGGCGATCCTGACATCGGACGCGGAAAGTTCATGGCGGTAGGATCGCCTTGGGATGCGAGTCGGTCGATCTCCGCGCCGGCCGGATACCCGATGCCGAGCATCTTCCCCACTTTATCCAGTGCTTCGCCGGCTGCGTCGTCCACCGTCATCCCCACGAGGTGATACTCTCCATAGGAAGCGACATCGACGAGGCTGGTGTGCCCGCCGGAGACGATCAGCGCCATGAATGGCGGCGTGATCTCCGTATCGCACAATCGCTGGGCGAAGATGTGCCCTTCGAGGTGATTGACGCCGATGAACGGTACATTGAGGCCGAAAGCCATCCCTTTGCCGTAGGAGAGGCCAACGAGGAGTGGTCCGACCAGCCCCGGCCCGTAAGTGGCGGCCACAAGGGAGATGTCGCACATGTCGATCTTGGCTTCAGTGATGGCATCACGAACGAGGTACGGCAGCTTTCGTAAGTGATCTCGCGAGGCGACCTCGGGAACGACACCGCCATAGCGAGCGTGCATCTCCGCTTGAGAGTAGATGACGTTCGCGACAAGCTCTCTCTCACCGTGCAGGAGAGCGACCGCCGTCTCATCGCAGGAGCTCTCGATTCCAATGGTGCAGAAAGGCTTTGTCATCTGATGTGTTCCGGCTTCAAGACTCCGATGAACGGGAGATTCCGGTAGAGTTCGCGATAGTCCATCCCGTAACCGACGATGAATGCGTCCTGTTCGAGTGGGAAACCGGCGTAATCGACCTGCACGTCAATCTCACGTCGCGCCACCTTGTCGATCAGGGTGCAGATGCGGATCGAAGCGGGCAGGCGCGCAGCGAAGCCTCGCCTAAGATAATCGATTGTGTAGCCGGTATCGACAATATCCTCCACAATTAGCACGTCCCGTCCTTCGATAGGGCGCTCAAGATCCTTGACCAGCCGCACCGCACCGGGTGATGTTCCATTCCCATAGGAAGAGACCGAGATGAAGTCGTACTCGACCTCGGTTGGTATCTCCCGCGCGAGATCTGCCATGAATACCAATGCCCCATGGAGCACGCACACGAGAAGTGGGGGGCGCCTTTGCGTATCCCTCGCTGCCCCATTTGCGTAGTCGACACTGATCTGTTCTCCAATCTCATGTGCCCGTTTGCTGATCTGTTCCGCGGAAAATAGAACCCTGGAAACCCTCTCTGCAATCTTGTTTGTCACTCGAAATGCTCCTTAACGAGTAGCGAACCTTTTTTCTAACGTGGCCATTCGCTCAGTGATTCCCCCGTATTCAAGATCGGTATAGGAGAGCATCGCCGCGCCGGAGAAGCCCTGTGCGCGAATGTCGTTTGCCTTCCTTGCAACATTGCTGCGCACCCAATCCCAATACGGATGATCGAAAACATCACACGGCTCTGTAAGTTTCCCTTCTCGCAGCGAAAAAGCAAGGCAAGAGACGATCGGAGGACCATCGAAGAAGGAGACACCCGTTCCTGCCTTGACGGGCATTAGCGGACCGGTATGGCTGCCACGCATGAATCCAGCGACAAGGTGGCCAATTTGGAACGGAGCGAGTACCTCACCGGTGGCGGGAAAGCTCTTCTGGGTGCGCACTAGCATGATGGGGTCGTCCTTTCCAACGTACTTGCCCGCAATGTTTCGCAGTCGTGTGGTGCAGCAGGAGACAGCCTGCTCGCCGGTTGCGCGCGAGCGGATGGACTCGACGACGAAGCGGCCGTTATCGCGCAGCAAAGCAGCGAGATCGTACATCTCTTCGGGCGTGGAGAGTTCGATAACCCTGTCCCCTTCAACGTGCTCAACATCCATAACGGTGAACGTGAAGCCCTGGCCGACGCTTGGTGATAGGATGAGTCCCGCGTTGTACATTGGGTCAGTGAACGCGAGGTATAACGGAAGGTTGTACGCCCCCGGTTCGGTCTTATCGGCGGTGAACATAAGGAAGGGCTCACCTGCGCGCTCATCAAATGTCAACTCGGCCACGGCCGGTCCCATCCCACGCACGTTGCCGGAAAAGGCGTCACGCAGGAGGTCCTGTCCTGCCCCGTATAACCCTTGCTCCTTGGCTGTCTCTGTCCCCGCACGAAACGCGTCCCACGCCAAGCGATGAATCTGCTCGTCTCCCGATCCACGATCGTGCGTTAGCAGGATCGCGATGTCGTCCCCGGTGTGGCCGATGAAGTGATCGATTATCAACCCCTTTCCCTTCTCTTCCACTGTTCTCTTAACGCGTGCCAAGAGCGCTTCGCTTGGAACCAAGTGCCCACCAATACTTCCCACATCCGCTTTGATCGCTGTAAGTGTAACCCGCATCTTCACCCTCCTGACAAGTAGTCTTGGCTGTTGCCGCGAGATCATAGCGTGGAACATGTGCACACAACAGGGTAAAACGCACCAATTCTCGCGGCTCTTGGAGCGATGTCTGCTTGACGCAATCAATCCATGCTTGGCTTGCAGCTGTTGGAGACGGTATCATGCGGGCATGAGAATTGGCGTTGTGCAGATGAAACCGAGTTTTGGTGCAGTTGAGGAGAACATAGATCGCGCTTTGGCGACAATAGATCAAGCCAAAAGCGATCTGTGGGTCCTCCCGGAGTTGTTTGCCACCGGCTACCAATTCAGATCAAGAGCGGAGGCGCGGTCGTACGCGGAGAGCATACCTGATGGCCCAACGACGACGCGGCTGATCGGCGCTGCACGCAAGCTTGACGCCTTCATCTGCGCCGGTCTTCCGGAGATAGATCGCGGAAAGGTGTACAACGCTGCCGTCCTCGTCGGTCCTGACGGATTGGTCTCGCGCTATCGCAAGATACACCTGTTTTTCCATGAGAAGGAGCTGTTCTCTCCCGGGGATCTGCCATTCTCAGTTGTTGACATCGGAATCGCTAAGGTGGGAATGATGATCTGCTTTGACCACTTTTTCCCCGAGGCGGCGCGAACGCTTGCCCTTGACGGTGTACAGGTGATCGCTCACCCGGCGAACCTTGTCATACCTCTTTATGCTCAGCTTACGATGCGTGTGCGGGCGCTGGAAAACGGAGTGTTTACGGCCACAGCCAATCGCGTAGGGGAAGAGGCACGCGCGGACACCACACTTCGCTTCACCGGCGAGAGCCAGATTGTCTCCCCGCGTGGTGAGGTTCTCGTTTCCCTTTCAGCGACCGAAGAGCGCGCGCAGGCTGTAGAGATAGATCCAGGAGATGCTTTGGACAAGGCGCTCAACCCACTTAACGATCGCCTTGCCGACCGCAGACCAAGTTTCTACAAGACCTTGAATTGAGTGATTTAGCGATTGAATCATTGAGAGACTGAATGATTTAGCGATTGAATCATCGGATCATTGAGCGATTGCTTACACCAGTCATCCTTTGCACCCTTTCCTACTGAGTTATCTGGCTCCTTGCTGTTTCGAGTGGGTAGTGGCTTCTAATTTCGGTTTACACGGGACGGATGCCGGTTGCAAAGCAAGACCGGAGGTCAGAAAGAATT
>JAGGXO010000002.1 GCA_021163015.1 Candidatus Bipolaricaulota bacterium | reverse complement strand
GTCCCCTACTTCTGGATTGGGACGATCGTCGCTTACGGCCTCGTCCTCGGACGAGGGTTCTGCGGCTGGTTCTGTCCATTCGGAACATTGAACGACCTGCTCTCGTTCAACAAGGCGCGCATCGTCAAGAGCTTCTCTTACACAAAGTACGCGGTGCTTGTGGGGACGATCGTCGCTGCGTGGGCGCTTGCCGACACGATGTTTTGCAAGATCTGCCCGGCTGCTTCGATCGAAGCATCGATTCCGTATCTCTTCCTCGGGGTGGCGCATGTCAACAAGCCGTTCATCATCCACATGATCTCCCTGGGAGTAGTTCTCATTGGGATGGTGCTCATTGCTCGATTCTGGTGTCGCTACCTCTGTCCGATGGGCGCGATCCTGTCGCTGTTTAACCGGGTGAGCTTTCTACATCTGAAGCTCGATAGCAATCGTTGTGCACGCTGCAATGTGTGCACCGATGCTTGCCCGATGGGATTGAAGCCATATGAAGACTACGACGACCACAATTGCATAAAGTGTGGTGAGTGCACTAGTGTCTGTTCGCTCGACGCGCTTACTCTGAGCTTCTCTCCGCAGATGCCACGCTTGAGCAAGAAGAAGGCTCACGTCCCTTATCTCAGCAGAATGGATACGTAGATTAGTGAAGCGATGAATATTGCCAGTACCAGGGCGATGGCGATCCCTCTTGCCGCCTGTGCGGGCGAAGAACGGATTGTGTAGGCGGTGATGTTGTATCCGTACGTTGCTCCCGGATTCTGCGGGTCTTCAGCCCACACCTCCCACGTCCATGTTCCAGGTTCCTCTCCAGCGGTACTCGCCTTGTACAACATAAACGTCCCATTGGAGAACGATCGCGCTGCCGGATAGAAACTGCGCTTTTCCCGCGCATGGCTCAAATTAGCATCACCAGCGGATCTGTAGTAAACGTATTTCACATTCCCGTGCGGATCGGTGACCCGAACGTAGAGCAGCATCTGAGCGTTGGGGTCTGCTCCGGCTATCGTGAGTGAGGTTGCCTGAGTGAGCCCGATTCGAGAGAGCGAGAGGGAGAGGCGCACGCTGGACAAGCGAGAGGAGGGGACGGTCCCCTTGACGACGACGTAGCGATCGATCGTGTAGGAGCCGAACGTGCCGTGATCGAGGGTCGTCCTCACTCCAGCCGCATCGTCCTTGTTACGGTTGTACGGGTCTATGATCGTGTACGTCTCGCCCTTCTTTCCCGTGATTACCACCCAGTGGCAATCCTCGGTCTGCGTGGTCGAACCGTGGCAGTAGCTTCCCCAGTTGACACCACAGATAACCGGATAACCCTGGCGCAGCGACTCGTCGATCACGCGCTCTGCCGTGCTAGCGATGCCATTCTCACTTCGATTGACATACTGTGTTGTTGAGACTTGCGGTGGAAGGTGGGTCCACTCAAGGCAGCAGGATCCGATGTCACTGCCGCACTTTCCATACCCGTCGTGTGTTTTCAACCAGTCGTTCAGGATTCCAGGATCCATTCCCGTGCGTGCTGTGGCTGTGCATGATGCCTCTCGCGGGATGAAGAGGTTAACGTCGTAGTAGCCGAGGACCATTGAAAAAGCGGTGATGAGGCATCCGGCAGTGGCGATGCTGTCCGGGCACCCGTTCGTTCCCATCTCACACTCTCCCCAGTAACCGTTTGCATTGCTGTATGCCTGGTTGAACGCCGGGATGGTGGCGGGGAGGGTGATGTTCTCTTGTGCAAGGGAGGGGACGGCCAAGAGCGAAACGAGGACTAGTGCCAGGTAGAGAATCGCCAATCTCTTCGTTAGCTTCACGCCCTCTTTTCCTTTAGCTTGACTGCACTACCTTGTGCAATCTGCCTCATGTGGCGAGCGGCGATCAGGCCGCTCACTGCGGAGTAGACAATTCCTCGACAGTGGCCGGAGGCATCGCCAGCGACATAGAAGCCAGGAATTATCGTCTCCATCGCTGGACTCACCGGGTAGCGAGTGTCGTAGAACTTGATCTCCGGTGCGTAGATGAACGTGTTGTCCGAGGTGAGTCCGGGGATGATGGCGTTGAGCTGCTCAAGCCCCTCAACGAGGTTCACCACGACACGATCTGGAAGAGCCATCGAGATATCTCCTGGCGTGACGTCGGTCAATGTAGGGGAGATCATTGCTCGGCGGAGGCGATCGGCTGTCGAGCGGTGACCGCTCTTCATATCCTTCAACCTCTGGATGATCGGGCGACCGCCGCCAATCGTCGTCGCTAACTTGGCGATCGCTCGGCCATATTCTGTCGTGTCCTCCACGGGGTCGGTCAGTTCGATGTGGGACAACAGGGCGAAGTTCGTGTTCTCCGTCTTCTCGTCATTCTCGGCGTGTCCATTAACCAGTGTAAAATCGTCGTAGCTCTCCTTCACCACGAACCCCCGCGGGTTCGTGCAGAACGTGCGCACCATGTCATCGTAGGAAGGCGTGCGTACGCGCAGCTTAGCATCGTACATCACCTCTTCGATCTGTGTGTAAATCTCGGCGGGGAACTCGACGCGCACGCCGACGTCTATCGGCCCGTACTCGGTGACGATTCCCAACTTGCCCGCTTCTTCGCGCAGCCAGTACGCACCAGCGCGACCGGGAGCGGCAAGAACGTAGCGCGCCTCGATCTCTTACTTTCCCGACAGGATAAAACCATTGCCTTTGTGGGAGATGTGCTCGATGCGGTTCTCAAGTGAAGTGAGGATCCCGTGATCGAGCAGGTGATGATAGAAGCGGTCAATGATCTCGCGAACGTGTGATGTTCCCATGTGGCGTTGACGGCCGCTAATAAACTCTATTCCGTGGCGACTGGCCTCCCGTTTGAGTGCGGAGAGCGCTTGCTGGTCCTCTCCCGAGTACTTCTCCGGCGCGCCGAAAGCGGTGAAAGTTTGGTCGACTTGATCAATGTAAGATTGAATCACGGCCTCATCCTGACCGATGCTTGCTGGATCACCGCCGATCTTCGAGGTCAGATTTAGCTTGCCATCGGAGAACGCACCTGCTCCACCGACGCCGAAGCAGATGTGCTTTCGAACACTTGGTTCCACTCCACGATCGATGAGCAGAACATCAAGGCCACTGCCGATCAGCTCATTGGCCGCGAATAAGCCGGCTGGCCCGGCTCCGATTATTGCTACATCCACTTTTTTCATAGAAGAATCTCCCGAAGTTCGGTAACCTCCGCGATAATGCCATCCGCGGTTCTCTCCCGCGGCTCTTCCTCGAGATCCGGATTTACCCATACGGACAACATGCCCGCATTGCTTGCCCCGATTATATCCATCTCATATGAATTACCCACGTAGACAGCCCTGCTTGCAGGAGCGTCTAGCTGCTGTAATAGGCTGCCGAAAAGGCGCGAATCCGGCTTGTGAATTCCCATATCTCCAGAGACGATGATTGCATCGAAGTATGATTCCACTCCCAGTAGCTTGATCTTCTCCCATTGTAGATCTCCTGGGCCATTGGTCAACAAGCCAAGTGAGTATTTCTCAGCGAGATCACTGAGGAGGGGAAGGACTCCGTCGAACAGGACGAGCGACGCCGTGCGCAGGCCGATGTACACATCCGAGAGCTTGTGCGCCAGTGCCTTGTCATCGATGTCGTGCTCTGCAAGGAGGCTGATCCAGATCCTCTCGCGCAGAGATGTTGTGCTCTTATGGTCTTCCTGCAGCTCGTACCACAGATCGGCGTAGCGGTCCGCGGCGAGCGGAAGATCGCCAATTAGGTCTGGTGGAGCCCCAACGCGCTGCAATGCATCTGTCATCGCCTGTTCGATGCTTGTCGCGTAGTAGCAGAGGGTTCCGTCGAGATCAAAGACGACGGCGCACAAGGCTCGATCTTGCAGTGGTTGAATGACTCTGTTGATGAGCATATCCTCTATGCAGTAACGTAGTTTTGGTAACTGGCAGATCTTAGGTAGCGCCAGTGTTAAAATCAAGGGAGAGCAAGAGTGCGCATTATCAGCGGGAGCAAACGGGGACATCGACTCGTGGAGTGGGAAGAGAGCGGGATCAGACCGATGCGCGACTTCGTGCGCTCGGCGTTATTCAATATCCTTGGCGATCTCGTGGCCGACTCTCACTTCCTGGACCTTTTCTGCGGAACGGGGAGCGTGGGATTGGAAGCGCTTTCGCGCGGGGCGGCGGAGGTAACGTTTGTCGACAAGTCTCCTGGTGCGTGCGGTATCGTGCGGCGCAATCTTGATCTGCTTGGCTTTGTGGATCAAGGGAATGTCTTGCAACGTGATTATGCAGAGGGAATCGATCACTTGGAACGGCGAGGGAGGCGTTACGAGCTGATCTTCTTGGGTCCTCCGTATGACAAGGGACTGGCTGACTCAGCGCTTCGAATAATGGTTGAACATCCGATCCTGACAGCAGATGGGCTCATAGTGAGCGAAGTGAGGAACAAGACTCGCCTTGACGAGAGATACGGACCGTTGGAGCGTGTTGATAGGCGAATCTATGGAGACAACGTTCTCGATTTCTATGCTCTTGAGCGGGCCGGAGACAGGCGCAGGATGAGAAGGAAGGCAATGAGGAGGAAGAGTGAGTCAGACAGCAAAGAAGAAGACAATTCTCGTAACGAACGATGATGGGGTAAACGCACGCGGGATCATGGCGCTCAAGGAAGAGCTGGATCGGGTTGCGTTTGTTGAGGTATTTGCGCCGGATCGAAACTGGTCTGCTGCAAGCCGTACGATGACATTTCACAAGCCGTTGCGCGTCGATACAGTACGCCTGCTCAATGGAAGTGTGGGACACATGACCAGTGGTACGCCATCAGATTGTGTCTCACTTGCCGTTCTCGGCCTGCTGAAGGATAAACCGGATCTTGTTGTATCTGGGATAAACGCGGGCCTGAATATGGGGGAAGATGTCACATATTCCGGCACGGTTGCTGCAGCGATGCAGGGCGCGCGAACAGGAATCCCGTCGATTGCCGTGTCGCTCGATACGGATGCTGACGAATTGGAGATACCCGACTACTCAAAGGCGGCGAGCTTTGCGGCTCGCCTGGCGGCGGTGATCCTTGAGGAGAGCCCGCTTCCTCCTGGAGTGTTGTTGAACGTCAACGTCCCCCGTATACACAGTGGAAGGCCCACGGAGGTGAAGGTGACACGACTGGGTGGTCTGGTCTACAAGAACTACCTTGTGCAGGGAAAGGATCCACGAGGACGCAGCTACTATTGGATCACAGGCGAGCCGCGCACGCAGGTTCCACCAGAAGAGGAAGGAACTGATATCTGGGCGATCACTAACGGCTACATCTCGATTACGCCAATTCACCTCGACATGACATATGAACCACTTGTCGAGAAGCTACGCAAATGGGAAGAGAAGACCTGGTTTGCTTAATCGAGACTATCCCTTCCAGATCGTCCACACTCCGATCAGGATGAAGAGCGCACCAGCTGCGTAGTGTATGAAGTGGGTCGCGTGCGGTGGGATGAAGCGAGCGACCATAGTACCGAGCAGTACGGCAAGGGCGGTCGACAGGAGAAGAGCGCTTCCAGCTCCGATGAAGATCGCCCACTGGGAGTGGGTTTGCGAGGCAAGGAGGAAGACGGCAAGTTGGGTCTTATCACCAAGCTCAGCCATGAACACGAGGGCGAACGTTGACAGGACTATCTGTAGCATATTGGGCCTCCGCAGAATTCTTATTGTAGTGCCAGTATTTCGGTCAGGCAATCAACGCGCGGCGTGTTTGCCTATCCGGGGTGATGGCCATACACTGCATACTATGTTACGAAAGAAGTACTATCAGTTCTACGCGAACGTGAATTACCGGTCCTGCCCGGAGTGCCTGGCGCTGCACGGGAAGATTTCCCACAGCGAAAACTCTTTCGCTTCCTGTCCTGAGGACTGCCACTTCACGGTTGTCTCCTTCACGAGGAAGGAACTCCCCTTTCACAAGGAGCAACAGCGTGAGATGCGCAACGCAGCGCAAAATGAGCTGAAGCGACGGAAGCTGTTCGAACAAGGGATTTCCCTGCTTGGCGAGGATAACGAACAAGCGATCTCGCTCTTGGCGGAATCGACGCGCTACGATCTGTATATTCCGGAAGTGGAGCGCCTGGTCGAACAGAAGTCCGAGGTGTTGCGAAACGACAAGCCTCTACGGGAACGGCTGCTGAAACTGTTCGTGCAAGCCTACTCGGACAAGTTTGGCTGGCGGCGCTACGAACGGCTCCCCGAGTTGATGCGCATTGCGCGTGAACAGGAGGGGATCAGTCGCCTGCGGGAGATCCTCGCATGAGGGTGCGGTTTTCGCTGGCGCAGGAGCGCGGACTGATCATTCTGGTAGCGATTGGAATCATTGCCAGTGGTTTAGCCTTGCTCATACCGTCGTTTGCTCACCGTTCGAAAATCACGATCGCACCGATCGAGTTGTCCGGCGTCAAGGTGCTGCTCCCGATGTTCCTCGACTCGCCGCCGAAGGTTGATTTGAATACAGCAGGGATCGATGAATTGAAAGAATTGCCCGGAATCGGAGACGCGCTAGCACGGAGGATAGTGGAGTATCGCAAGAGCCATGGTCCTTTCAAGGCACTTGATGAGCTTGACAACATAAGTGGGATAGGACCCAGTTTGATAGAGAGGATTTCTGACTTGGTCGAGCTTGTTAAGTGAGTTTCAGCCATCAGTGTCATTGTTATTTCTAACAGGCAGTGCCTCCAACTACCATTGGACGTGAATTATGGAAGGAGTAGTTCACCACGAAGAGCACCAAGAATGGAATCGCGAGCTTTGCCGGTTGCTGCTTTGTGTTCTTCCTGGTTCAGGAATTCTGCGCTTTGAGAGTCTCGCCCGTTATCAACCTAAGAGAGCTGTGAACTAGCTGCTGCGCTCTTGGGAGATGGAGAACTATTACTTGCCGGTGATCGTGTACACGAGGGTCAGGCCATAGTCTCCGGCTTTGTACGTGTGTTCGTCGACCTTTACTCTGTAGTCGACGGTCAACAGATACGACCCGCGAGGGCCACTGGCGAGAACTTGATCGGAAGTGGAGATGTGGAAGAAGCTAC
>JAGGXO010000078.1 GCA_021163015.1 Candidatus Bipolaricaulota bacterium | reverse complement strand
TACTGGCACGGGCCACATCATCGATCACTGAGAGAGCAAGGTTCTCCTCGGTAAGTTCCAAGGGCCTCCACATGCTACGAGCACGGGCGATCATCTCGTCGTTTAGTATCAAGAAGCGTGCGTCATAAAGGGACCCGTAGGCAAGGAAACCAACATCATGCACCACGGTCGCTCCTGACTGTAACGTTAAAAGGATTGATTGGAATGCTTCCTCACCCGCCTGAGCATCCACCCGCCTGAGCATCGGTACATCCTGCCCCTCCCCATGAAGGCAGATTATAGAATCGCCCTATATCGGCATAGGCAGCGGTTGAGGTAGCACACTCTAGCGATCCGTAGCAAACGATGGACGTGCGCATATCGGTTGCCCAGGAATTGGCTCCGAATATGAAACCCGCCTTAGGAAACTTCAGTTGTAGTATGACCAACGCGGCCAATGACTCTGCGATCCCTTGCACGAGAGCTCCCTCCATTGTCACCGGACCTCCACCGCCAAGGTTAGAGCTGGATACCCCCATGGTGGGAATACCCTTCTCACCACAGAACCACAGGCGCTCGACAACGTGATCCTCGTATTTGAAAGGAGACTCCGGCTGGACGTAAGTGATAAAGAATGGTCTTTCCCTGAATGCGTCCGCGCTTCCTGCAACCATTTTGGACATCTCGTAGGGGATCTCAAGATCGGCTAAACAGGTCGAGGTTGCGACGATCGGTTTCGTTGAGTGGATCAGCATCTCGCGGAAGACCGCGGGATAGATCCTCGTCTCTTCGACATCCTCTGGTAACCCCATCGACATCACAAAATCGAATCCGGGCAGTGTTTCAAGCACCCGAACGTTGTCAATGACATCCTGCAGGCGTGCCCGCCTCAGTTCTTCTGTCTTACGATCCACAATGTAGAGCGAATCGGAACCGGCCCCAAAGTAAACCCGGTTGATCTCTAGAGGGAATTCCTTATTCTGCTTCTGGTTATACCACGGAACATGCGAGGGGGCCTTGGCGATCGCGTCTTCCACCATTGCCTCTGGAAGTAGTATTCTTCCGTCTTTGTCTTCTTGCGCCCCGGCCCCCTTAAGAAGCTTGTGTGCTTCAGCATGAGATACGTGAATCCCCGTCTCCGATAATACTCTGAGTACAGCTTTGTGCGTTTCCTTTACCTGGGTTTCTGTTAAGAAAGCAATAGGCGAAAATTCTTTCATCAATATCCCCTTTTTCACTGATGTTACTCTTCAATCATTGACAGAGCCTCATTGCGCGTCGCTAAGTTGGTTTTAAACAGCCCCCGAAGCGCTGTGGTCACCATCTTGGTCCCCGGTTTCTGTATCCCGCGCAGTGTCATGCATAGATGCTCAGCTTCCAGTCGCACCAACACGCCATGCGGTTCTAATTTTTTCATGAATATATCGGCCAACTGTGATGTCATGCGCTCCTGAAGTTGCGGACGACTTGAGGCGATCTCCACAGCCCGAGCCAGTTTGCTGGCACCCACCACGCGTTTGCCCTTCGGGATGTAGATTACTGTTGCTTTACCGATGAATGGCAGGAGGTGGTGCTCGCATACAGAATGAAAAGAGATGTTCCGCATCGCCACCATTTCATCGTAGTCGGCGTGGAAAAAGGTGGTGATTACCTCCCCTGGATCACGTTCGATATCCCGAAAGAAATCATCGATGAACATTGAGCTAACGCGCCGTGGGGTATCAAGCAGGCCCTCTTCCGTTAGGTCAAGGTCGAGCCCCTCCATCATTAAACGTACCGCTTGTTCAACCTTTTCCCTATCCATTCATCCTCCTAATGTCTATTCCCCAGGATGAGATCCTAAAACAGGCCAACAACCTCTCCGTTCTCATCCAGGTCGATCCCCATGAATGCAGGAACCGACGGCAACCCCGGCATGGTGCGCATCTCACCGCAGAGCGGATAGATGAACCCTGCACCAACACTCGCGCGAACCTCGCGGATGGGAAGGGCAAAACCACTGGGTGCTCCCTTTACTGCCGGATCATGCGATAGCGAGAGGTGCGTCTTCGCCATGCAGATCGGAAGCTTGCCAAAACCTGACTTCTCATAGGTGGCGATTTGTCGCTTGGCTAACGGGGAGAATTCCACCTTCGCTGCTTTGTAGATCCTCGTTGCGATTGTCTCTATCTTCTTCTCGATCGACCAGTCAAGAGGGTAGAGGAACTTAAAATCAGATGGTTCCTCACACGCAGCTATTACTGCCTCGGCGAGTTCTGTTGCTCCAACGCCTCCGTTACTCCAATGATCACTTAGGACAGCATCGAACGCCCCTGCTTCTTTCGCGAATTTCTTAACGAGAGCTACTTCGGCGGGTGAGTCGTCAGTGAACGTGTTGATGGCAACGACCACAGGTACCCCAAACTTACGCGCAATCTCGATGTTGGCCACAAGGTTGGCACACCCCTTCTCCAATAGCTCCAGATTCTCTTCCCTGTATGCTGGATCGAGGGGCTTACCCGCGACCACCTTGGGTCCACCGCCGTGCATCTTCAGTGCGCGGATTGTCGCTACCAACACAACCGCATCAGGGATGAGCCCAC
>JAGGXO010000004.1 GCA_021163015.1 Candidatus Bipolaricaulota bacterium | reverse complement strand
ATGAGGGGCGATTGACCGATGGTCACGGGCGTACGGTCGACTTCCGTCACACGATCATCATCATGACCTCGAATGTAGGGAGCGAGTACTTCACCGAGGAACTCTCGGAAAAGGAAGTGCGGGAGAATATTGATGAGGAGCTGAGGCGTACCTTCCGGCCGGAGTTCCTCAACCGAATCGATGAGACGATCATCTTCCACCCTCTGTCGGAAGAGGCAATCGCGAAGATCGTCGATCTGAAGGTCGATCTGCTCAACAAGCGTCTGGCCGAACAGGGTATCACCCTGACCCTGACCGATGAGGCGAAGAAGGTCCTTGCCAAGAAGGGATACGATCGCCACTACGGAGCACGGCCGTTGGAGCGCGCGCTGAAGCGGTTGGTGGAGAACCCGCTGGCGATGAAGATCGTCTCTGGCGAGGTGAAGGAAGGAGATCACGTCACGGTCGATGCCGCGGCGATGTCCGACGTCCTTCTCATCAGGACTCAAACATAGGGATAGCGACGTACTGTTACCGCACGGATCACGCAGACAGGCCTACAAGCTGCCCATAACGCAGCAGCTTGTAGGCTATAATATCAGGAGAGGACTACTTGACTAGTTGTAGTCCTTCTGCTCTTCTTCGTTCAGGTAATCGAGTATCGCTTCGACAGCGAGGTAGCTGACCGAACGGTCTTGCCTGTCTGCAAGCTTGGCTAAGCGCTCGATGGGGCGATTCTCTATCTTGTTCTTTGGAACATAGATCGATACCTTATCTAGAGTCTGTTTCTGCACGAGAGCCTCCTTTCAAGATTGATAGTCGGCGTATTATACACGCTGCGAGGTAGATTATCAGTGCCGTGCATCACACCAGTTCACACCACCTCACACCTTTCCTTATGCCGTGCGGCGTGAAAACACCATCTTGTAGGGCATTTTACACCTTCAAGGCAAGCTATGTTCTAGATTCGTCCAGTAGGGCGTCAGGTGAAAATAGCCGCCCTTGACTACTAAAAGAATTTCACTATACTAAAATCATGGACCACAAGATCGGGCAAAGCCTACGTACCATGCGGCAGCGCAAGGGATGGACACTGGAAGAGCTGTCTTCTCGGTGCAACCTTTCCATCGGATTCCTATCTCAAGTTGAACGGGGACTGTCATCCCTCTCTATCACGTCTCTTCACGCTATCTGCGATGCATTGGAGGTTCCACTCACTCATTTCTTTGCCGCGATGCCCTCCGATGGTCCGCTGGTTGTACGATCAGGTAAACCACGCAGTCGGATTAAGATCGGGGACTCACAGGTGGTATACAATCTCTTGTCTAATTCAACGTCTGATCGGGTACTGGAGGCACTAATTGCCGAATACCCCCCTCACTACAAGCCCCTCCCGATGGCTCATGCAGGCGAGGAGTTCGGTTACGTTTTGGAAGGAGAGATTCTTCTAGTGGTAGAGGACAAAGAAGAGACTCTCGAATCTGGGGACAGCTTTCACATATTCTCAACGAGGCCTCACACCATACAAAATCTGGGCGATACCACCGCAAGGATCCTGTGGATACTGACCATGAAGCTCTTAGAAGGGGGAGAACACGTAGAATGGCAAGAAGACTAGCCATCGACATAGGTGGAACGTTTACCGATCTCGTTTCCTTGGAAGAGATAACGGGTGATGTTGTATTAGAGAAGGATCTCACAACTCCGGGTAATTTTGCCGATGGTGTAATGCGAACCATCACCAAGAGCAAGATCGATCCAAACGAAATCTGCCAGTTTGTCCATGGCACGACAGTGGTAATCAACGCTCTTACGGAACGCACAGGAGCAAAGACAGCCTTGATCACCACGCATGGATTTCGGGATGTGTTGGAGATCCAGCGTGCGAATCGCACCGACATGTACAACCTGTTCTATGAGAAACCAAAACCGTTTGTCCCGCGTCGTTTTCGATTTGAGGTACGGGAACGCGTCGATCATCAAGGCAAGGTTCTACAGCCACTGGAGGAACAAGATGTGATCCTCGCTGTGGAGGCATGCAAGCAAGCGGGGATTGAAGCGATAGCCGTGTGCTATATCCACGCGTACGCCAACCATACGCACGAACAACGCACACGAGAGATCATCGAGAAGCTCTATCCGGAAGCCTCCGTCACTGTCTCTCACGACATAACGCAGGAGTGGCGAGAGTACGAACGAACGAATACCACAGTGCTTAACGCCTACGTCCAGCCATCAGCAAAACAGTACCTGAGAACCCTTGATGATGAGCTTTCAAAACTGGGAATCACAGAGGCGAAGTACGCCATGCAATCGAATGGCGGCACAACGACCTTCCCACAGGCGCAACGAGTCCCGATTCACCTCATAGAGTCCGGCCCCGTTGGCGGCGTCATCGGGGCAGGCGTCGTTGCCAATGCGGCGGATGAGAAGAGCGTGATCTCGTTTGACATGGGCGGGACAACGGCAAAGGTGAGCTTGATCGATCGCGGCAATCTGAAGATCAACACGGATTACAATCTAGAGAAGACGTCAACGTGGGCTGGAT
>JAGGXO010000024.1 GCA_021163015.1 Candidatus Bipolaricaulota bacterium | reverse complement strand
GGCGAATATGGTGAGGGCGATCACGATCCACCCCATCCCTCCAGTCATCCCCTGCGTCCACGAGGGCCGGTAGGCGACCGACAGGTATCCTCCTGCGATCCCAGCGAGGAACCCGCCGAAGACGATGCTCAGATAGCGGATGCGTGTCACGTTGACCCCGAGGGAATCCGCCGTTGCCGGGCTCTCGCCCACCGCGCGAATTGAAATCCCAATCCGGGTGCGAAAGAGGACGTACCACAGTATCGGAACGAGGAGCATCGTCAGATAGACGACCAGGTTCTGCCCCTTGAACAGGATCGGCCCCAACAAAGGGATCTTCGACAACACGGGAACGGTAATCTTCTGAACTGGGGTGAACAGGGGGAGCCCCTCCCAGCCGCGGCCGAGGACCCCGGCCAGGCCGAGGCCGAGCATTGTCAAAGCCAATCCGGAAACCACCTGATTTCCCTTCAACGTCACGCTGGCGAACGCGTGGATCAACGAGAAAGCCGCACCGACGATCCCCGCTACGAGGAGCCCCAACCAGGGGTGGCCGGTGGTGTAGGCGACGACGAAACCGCTGTAGGCGCCCATGATCATCATCCCTTCCACACCCAGATTGAGCACGCCGGCACGCTCAGCGAAGATCTCGCCCAGGGTGCCGAGGAGCAAGGGCGTCCCGTAGGCGAGGGTCCGACTCAGCGTGGCGATAATCCAGGTCTCCCAACCCATTATCGCCTCCTCACAGAGATCTTGTAGTGCATAAGGAGTTCACTCCCAATCAGAAAGAACATTATCAGTCCATTAAACACGTTGATCAGCTGAAAAGGCAAGCGCAGCTGTATCTTGATCACGTCTCCTCCAGCCATCAGGATACCGAAGAAGAAAGAGGTTACAATAACTGCTAGAGGATTCCTGCGTGCAAGCCAGGCAACGATTATCGCCGTGTAACCATAGCCCATCGAAATCTGCCCCGGATCGAGGAGTCGATGATAGATCCCAGCCACCTCTCCGACACCAGCGAACCCGGCCAGTCCACCAGAGAGGAACATGACCAGAAGAGTCGTCTTCAACTGACTGATCCCCGCGAATCTGGACGCCTCCGGGTTCTCTCCGACGACGCGAATCTCAAACCCGCTGCGGGTACGGTTTACAAGAATGTACATTACGACAGCGGCGATGAACCCCAACAGTAGTGTGGGCCAGTGGATGGACGTGGAGCCGATCAGCGGCAGCTGTGCCGCGCTCGGGAATATGTCAGTATAGGCATAGCCGCGCATGCTAGCACCCTTCCATGGGCCGTGCACGAGCCACAACACAATATACATAGCAACATAATTTAACATCAACGTCGTGATAACATCGTTCAATCCCAGTTTTGCCTTCAACGCTGCAGGGATGAGCCCCCACGCCGCACCTGCGAGGAAACCCGCGATGAACATGGCAGGCAGGAGAAGCGGTCCAGGAAGACCGGAGAAGAGAGCCACTCCCGAAGCACCGATCGCGCCCATAAGAATCTGTCCCTCAGCACCGATGTTCCAGAACAACGCGCGGAAGGCAATCGTCAGCCCCACTCCGCAGAGGAGTAAGGGAATCATCCTGCGGATCGTCTCGCTGAATCCATGCATATTCCCTAATGCCCCGCGGAGAATGAGGTGATAAGCGTAGATCGGCGAAACCCCGTATGCAGCAAAAAAGATCGCCGCGACAAGTAGCGCAGCTAGAATTGCGGACACGGAGACAATGAACACGGTGCGGCCAGAGGCGACTGGGCGACGTTCTATCTCAAGCCATTTGGGAGCCCTCACGTCTCTTCCTCCTTGGTGCCCGCCATCATCAGTCCAATCTTCTCGATCTGCGCCCCTTCCGCATCTATAACCCCCATCACTTGCCCCTGGAAGAGCACAAGGATTCGGTCTGACATGGTCATGATTTCCTCCAGATCCTCCGAGATTAGCAGAATGCCGGCACCACGACCGCGTTGCCTGAGAAGGATTTGGCGTACTTGTTCAGTTGCTCCGACATCCAGACCGTATGTCGGATGGGCAGCAATGATCAATCGGGGATTGCCTGACAGTTCGCGTGCCAGGACCACTCGCTGGATGTTTCCACCCGAGAGGACCTTCACTGCCGTATCGATGCTCGGTGCCATGATCTCGTACTCGCTCATAGAGCGGCGCGCGTTCTCCTCTGATGCCTTGTTATCAAGGAACATCCCGCGAGAGAAAGGGCGCTGCCGGTAGCTCTTCAGTATCAGGTTCTCGCGAATGGTCATGTTAGGAACCGTGCCCATCGTCTTTCGTTCGGTGGGAACATGGGCAACTCCAGCGTCCGCGATCTCGCGCGCAGAGCGATTTCTCATGTCTTTTCCTTCGAGGGTAACTCGCCCTTGCGTCGCGTGACGTAGGCCGGTTAGGACCTCGGCCAACTCCCGCTGCCCGTTTCCCGACACTCCGGCCACTCCGAGGATCTCTCCGCCGTACAGGTCGAAAGACGCGCCGCGCAACGCCGGAAGGCCGCGGTCGTTCAGCGCGTGCAGGTCATCGACCACAAGGATCTTCTCACCCCGTTTAACCTCATTCTTCTCCAAGCGGAAGACAACCTCGCGTCCCACCATCAGCTCCGCAAGTTGAGCCTTATTGGTCTCAGCCGTGACTACAGTGGCGATGGCCTTCCCTTTGCGCAGGACCGTCACCCGATCACTTATCTCCATCACCTCATCCAACTTGTGGGTAATAAAGATGATCGTCAGGCCATCATCTACAAGCGTTCTCAGCGTAGAGAAGAGCTGATCCACCTCTTGTGGGGTGAGGACGCTCGTCGGCTCATCCATAATCAATATATCCGCTTCGCGGTAGAGCGCCTTGAGGATTTCGACGCGCTGTTGCTGTCCCACGGTCAACTGCCAGACCTTAGCCTGTGGATCAACCTCAAGCCCGTACTCATCAGCAATCTTGGAAATCTTCTTACGCGTCTGCCTGTAATTGAGGAACGGTCCTGTCCCTTCGTCGAGCCCGAGTACGATGTTTTCGGCAACGCTCAACGTGGGAACGAGGCGGAAGTGCTGGTGAACCATACCGATGTGGTGAGATAGGGCAGCACGGGGGGACGGTATTCGGATGGGGCTGCCATTGAGGATGATTTCTCCCTCATCGGGCTGATACAATCCATACAGGATCCGCATCAGCGTCGTCTTGCCCGCACCGTTTTCTCCTAGTAGACAGTGGATTTCGCCCTTACGGACAGTGAGATTAACACCGTTGCTCGCCACGACGCCAGGAAAGCGTTTTACTATTCCACGAAGCTCGATAACACTGCTATCAGTAGCGCTCAGGATTACCCCTTTCTACGTAGCCGTTTACGATGCCTTGCAAGGATAATAGTGATTTGCGTGTACTCTGTCAAGCAGCTTGTCCAATTTTCCCATCGCGACTGAGTGCTTATTGCCGAAGAAGAGCGGAATGAACTACCCCGCCGGAAGCGGACGGTGTATCAAGAGGCTTTGCAAGAAGCTCGCCCCAAGGGGCGGGGAATGAACCCCTGTAGGGGATTCAGTTTGCGGTATCGGGCGATGTCGGTTCGCCACGTGCCCCACTCGACACACTGCGACAGTAAGAAGACAGAAGAAGGACGATGCTCGCACCGGCAAGCGAAACACCCATCCAGAGGAACGTGGCATTTCCCATTCCAAGGCCACGCCCAATGAGGGCAAGCCCGATGATCATCACAACCGTGAATATCCGATAGAGATGTGACCGCATTCCTCACCGTCCTTGCCAGAAGCTTCTTTGCTCGTCCGACCACATACTACACAGATCATGTCGATCAAGCGCGGGCACACGTCCCAATCGATGGTGATGTGATACCAGGCGGAGAAAGCAGAGCACGGAATTCGGAACGCGAAACAATAGGCATTCTCTCGCAGAGGCCTGTCTGCGTCCGAAGGACAGGCAAACGCAGAGATCCCCAAGGAAGGCTGAGGAATGACGAGTACCGAAAAGTGAAACGCGGAGCTCGGAATTTGGGACGAGTGCGATGATCAGCGTCCGTTTCAGGCTGGCTGCTCATGCCAGGGGCGCGGTTTTGCCATAGAGCGAATCACAAGTATAATACCATGCATGGCAACGCTCGATGATCTTGCAAAAAAACTCGGAATCTCCAAACGCGCAGTGCGCTTTCGCGTTGACGCGTTAAGCGATCTGTTGGAGAAATACATCTCGCGCGACAAGAGGAACCGCCTCATCTTCACGGGAGAGGCTGTCCTCCTTCTTCGTCGGCTGGAGGAACTGCGCGTGGAAGAGCGCCTGCCAATCCGCCAAGCGGCCGTACGCCTGAGGGGAGAGCTGCAAAATCAGGAAGAGGGCAGCATTTCACTCGATGACACAATCGGGCTTGAGATCAAGCTTGAGTACCTGGCACAAGCGCTGGAGACGCTGAAGCGCGACAGAGACTACTGGCGTAGTGTCGCGGAGACGATACAAAGCGTCCTCCCGCCAGATCGCATGTGGATCAGCAAGCTGTTCCCCCCCACACCAGATGATGTCCGGTTGAACTAGCGGCAACGCGGAGTGCGGAACGGAGGGTGAACGGGGAACGCGGAGTGCGGAACTTGGGGTGCGCAACGGAAAATCAAGCTCACGCCAAGAACGCTAAGAACGCAAAGGGAAGAAATTGCATAGG
>JAGGXO010000011.1 GCA_021163015.1 Candidatus Bipolaricaulota bacterium | reverse complement strand
TCTCACAGTAATGATCGCCCTGGCCAAAGAAGGGATGACAATGCTCGTCGTCACCCATGAAATGGGGTTCGCTCGCGCGGTGGCGGATGAGATCATATTCATGGAGAACGGGGTAATCGTGGAGCAGGGTCCTCCAAGTCAGATGTTCTCTAACCCTAAGCACACACGCACCGCCGAGTTCCTGCACAAGATCAATGAGCTGTACGGGGAGACGAACTGATGGTCTTTGATTGGGCATGGCTTCCTCTGCTGGCGCACGGATTGATCCTGACCCTGGAGATCACGGTAACGTGTATTGCGTTTGGTTTCGTGCTCGGTGTTATACTGGCACTGATGAGAGTCTACGGCGGGAAGTGGCTCTCCATTCCGGCCAGCATCTACATCCAGATCTTTCGCGGAACACCTCTGTTGGTGCAGCTGTTGATGGTCTACTACGGTCTTCCATCATGGGGGATATGTCTCTCCGCATTTACCAGTGGCGTCCTTGCTCTCGGATTGAACACTGCTGCCTATCAAGCCGAGTACTTCCGCGGAGCGATCCAGGCAGTGAAGCAAGGACAACTCCTCGCCGCCCGTTCGATGGGGATGAACATGGTGCAGGCAGCTCGCTACATCGTCCTACCACAGGCATTTCGTATCGTCATCCCGTCATGGTCAAACGAGCTGATCCTCATGCTCAAGTACTCGTCGATCGTCTTTTCGGTCACTCTTCTCGACCTGATGGGAGTCGGAAAACGCATAGCCTCGCACAACTTCCGCTACTTCGAGGTCTACTTGGTCGTAGCGCTGTTCTACCTTGCGCTCGTCTTCATCATCACGCAATTCCTGCGCCTGCTGGAGAAGAAGGTGCACATCCCAGGCCTTGGAGAACACGCGGAATAGGCTCATTAGCAGTAGCAACGAGTAACAGGTAATGGGCTATTAGACTGACTCAAAGCATCCTCTCGCAAAGGCGCGAAGAACGAACGCTGAGGGAAACGCCAGGATAACAGAAGAGCCAGGAAAAGGACTCACTTCCAATTGAGAAATGCGCCCTCTTCCTGGTCAGATTCAGCTTTTGTCTATCTCCATCTTAGATAGCACGAGACCGGTAAGGAGTTTGGGGTAAAAGTCGGTCGACTTCTGTGGCATCTTCTCCCCGTGGTCGGCCACCCGTCTCACCTCCGACGGGCTAGTCGGGTTGAGAAGGAAGAAGATCTGCTCTTTCCCGCTATCAACGGCGGCCACTCCCTCCTGCGGCGCATGGGCATAGGTGATGTTCCGCTGCTCTTCGAGCGCCTTTGCATCGATACCGAGCAGTCGATCGAGGATCACTGTGTGCAAGATCGACACATCGAGGCGCTTCCAATCGCCGGACCAATCGCCCGTGATCAGTCGGTCCATGATTCCCTCATCGCGCAGTGTGAGTGATGCGTGGATTCCACCGCTGTAGAAGCCGAAGATGTGATGCTCCTTTTCCGCGGCCACCCCATGCTCCATTTCAGCAAGGGATGAATAGCGTTTGACCTCAAAATTCTCTTCCGCCTTTTTCAGGAACGTCTGCGGGTCGTAATCCGAGAGGGCGTGCACCAAACGGTGGATCGGCCGAATCGTCATTCCCGGCTCATCGATGTTGAACAGGGTCATCATCCGCACGTCGAATGACTCGGGAGCGGCCGGACGCCACCCCTTCTCTTCGCACTCGCGCATGAAGTTGACCGCCGTCTCGTATCGGTGATGCCCGTCAGCGATGTACAAGTCCTTATCAGCGACAGCCTTTTGCACGACGGAGATCACCTCTGGATCTATGATCCGCCAGACGTAGTGATTATTTCCGTAGTCGTCCACCGCGCTGATCGTCGGCTCGACACCGGAGATCGCCTCTTCAAGAGCTCCATCAGCGGTCCTACTCGGATCGGAGTAGAGCATAAAGATGTGCCCGAAGTTTCCCTCGGTAGCACGCATCAAGCGAAGGCGATCTTCCTTCGGACCTTTGAGTGTCTTCTCATGAGCGTGCACCTTCTCCGGCTCAAGCTTGCCAAGAGCGATGAACCCCTTGCGCATCAGGCGCTCTCCGGCAAAAGTGTACTCCTGGTGGTAGACGTACAAGGACGGCTCGGCATCGCGCACCAGGATCCCTTCATCAAGCCACTCATTGAGGTAACAAGCGGCGCGGGTGTAGACGTTCTCCCCGTTATCACCAGGCTTACTGACTCCCTTGATGATGCGCACGATGTTGTACGGGCTGCGCTCGTAGTAGGCCTTCTGCTCTTCCGGGCCGATGCGGTCATACGGCTGAGCAACGAGATCACTCGCCTCACCAGCGTGTTCTGGATCATAGCGCATGCCGCGAAATGGGATGATATGAGCCATCTTTCCTCCTAGTGAGCCTTGGCGAACTCGATAACCGTCGCTGCTGCCTCTGCGCCGACACGAGCCTGCGCTTCCACTGTAGAGGCACCGATGTGCGGGCTAAAACAGACATTCTCCTGAGCAAGCAATGGATTATCAGATGTTGGCGGCTCGGTAGCGAACACGTCGAGAGCCGCTCCACCGACCTTTCCGCTCTCAAGCGCCGCCGCAAGCGCGTTCTCATCGATCACGCCGCCGCGAGCGCAGTTCACCAGACGCACCCCGCCCTTCATCCTATCGATCTCCGCCTTGCCAATCGTCGCTCCTGCCTTGGGGTCAAACGGGATGTGAAGCGATATGAAGTCACTCTTTGCGAGGAGCTCATCGAACGGGACCATCGTCACGACATCGGGGAGCGGGCTTTTGTCCACAAACTTATCGTAGGCGATAACGCTCATTCCAAGAGCCTGTGCCTTGCGGGCAAGAGACTGGCCGATGCGTCCTATCCCCACGATACCGAGCGTCTTACCATCGATCTCGATCCCCTTGAGTGCCTTCTTCTCCCACTTGCCCTCCTTCACGGAGACCGTACCTCGCGAGATGTAGCGCGCAAGCGAGATCATGTGCCCGAGCGCCAGCTCCGCGACCGAGTTGGAGCTCGCCGCAGGGGTGTTGCGTACTTCTATCCCTTTGTTCTTCGCATATTCAACATCGATGT
>JAGGXO010000083.1 GCA_021163015.1 Candidatus Bipolaricaulota bacterium | reverse complement strand
GTCAAGCTGAAGCCGAGCAAGAAGTGAAGAAGATGTAGACAGCGGTTCCCTAGCAAGTTCCGAGGCATCCAGGAGAGGAGTTGTGGGGATCGGTTTCGGGCACAACTCGCGCAAGAAACAATCCTCATCGCTGGTGGGTGCACGATGCACCTGTCCTTCCATGAAGGACAGAACACATCGATTCTATCCTCTTGTCAAGATCGAACCTCCGTATACCATCCCAAATAGCTTCGATCGATCGCCTGGCTCCTCACCCTTCTCGAACAGGAAATTGTGAAGGAAGATAATGCGTACAAAGCGGCGTCTGCGGAGTTTGCTGTTGACACTCCAGGCAGGATAATGCTAAGATCAAGATCATGAATACCCGAGGCAGTCACATGAGTCTCAACAATGCATGGGACATCCCCGGTAGCTCAGGGTATGACGTCTCAAGACCATCATCTTGGTCTTGAGGGAGATAGATCCTTGTCGAAAGCATATGGCTATGCTAGTCTGTTTAAGGAGTTCTTTCACAAACCGTTCAAGGGGTGAGAAAGATGAAAAGATTAATCCAGGTGAGCCTGTTTATGATTCTAGTATGCGGTATGGGTGCGCTGGCTAAACCCCTCTCTTTGTGCGATTTTCAATCCATGGAAACGCACTTTCGTGATATGCGGTTGTCATTCAACTATCGCTACTTCAACGATGCTTCTACGGAGGGTATCGATGTACGTTCAGGGCGGATCGCTGTTGCGTACAACGAATTGTCCGATACTCTGAGCGAGGGCTTCACCCTTGCCGGCAATATTGAAATCTCACTTTCCGATTTCACTCCTGTCAGTGGTCTGGGACAAGGGGCAGGCACACTTAGACATTATCTATCCGAAGAACAGCCGTTGTTCGGATTTGGAGGACTAGAAGCCTCCTTCACCACGAGCCTTCCCCAACCCCACATAGAGCTTCGCGCTGGCGTGGGCTATGGACGGTTCTCGGACGTTACTCCCCTGGCCAAAGCTCTAAGGATAGAGCATAAACTACTCAAGCTGGAAGCGATCCCCGATACTCTTCCTGATGCGGTCATCATGGCACTCGCTGAACAGATCAGCCGCCGGGCGGAGTTCACCAACCTTAAGGAACTGATGGGGGCGATCCAGACACTGATCGAGCAAGCATCGGGAACCTCCATCGACCCCCTATCCTTGGTGATGGTCGGCGTAGATCTAAAGACCCTTAATGAGCTGCTATTGAACATGGAAGGACTTATTGAAGAGGCGTCGGGAACAACCCTAAATGCGCAAGCGCTGTTGGTAATCCAGGATGAGATGCTCCGGACAGGAGATGAGAAGAATTGCGGTTGGGCCGTGCAAGGAGGCATTGGATATGAACTGTCCGATCCGTATGGAGGTACACGCGACCTCTTATTGACGGCTTCGGCAGACGCGGCGTTTGCGCCCGATCCAGATAGCCAAATCCTGTTACACGCCAGCTTCTCAGGACCCCTTGCGGCGATACAGGAGAACACTCTAGGCCTTACTTCTTCGTACGTTTATGCTCTGACCGATCAACTAGCGTTTCATGCGGACTACGCTCTCGAGTGCATGACGAAAGACGAAGGATCTATGAACGTCAGTCATTCCGCCTCATTCGAGCTTGCACTTGGCTTTGGCGGGGCGAACGTTGCCTTGCAGCTCGCACTCACGAAAGAGCCTGATGTACCAGGGTGGTCTTCAGATTTCACGATATCAATGGCGATGGATCTGCTGTAAGCAGTGTGTGGAGCGCGGCTCCTTGAGAAATTCGGGTAATGGTAGACCCCAGATCACCTACTCGATACACAAGTTAGGGATTACTCCCACTCGATCGTCGCCGGGGGTTTGCTCGTGATATCGTAGACCACGCGGCCGATCTGGGGGATGTTTCTGGTTATCCGCGCGGCCACCTGATCGAGGAACTCGTGCGGGAGGCGGGACCAGTCAGCGGTCATCCCATCCACACTCGTCACCGCTCGCAGTGCGAGGATGTAGCCGTACCTCCGTTCGTCTCCCACTACCCCAACACTCCTGACCGGGGTGAGGACCGTGAGGGCCTGCCACACCTGATTGTACAACCCGGCTTCCTTGAGGGACGAGATAAAGATTGAGTCCGCTTCACGCAGGATGCCCAACCGTTCGGGAGTGATCTCTCCAATGATCCGGATCGCCAATCCGGGCCCGGGGAAGGGATGCCGCATCCTAAGCTCTTCCGGAAGCCCGAGAAGCGCGGCAAGCTCGCGCACCTCGTCCTTGAACAGGTAGCGAAACGGCTCAAGCAGCTCGAATCCGATATCATCGGGGAGTCCACCCACATTATGGTGGCTCTTGATGCTTGCCGACCCCTCACTCCCGGCGGATTCGATCACGTCCGGATAGAGTGTTCCCTGCGCAAGGAAGTGAAACGGTCCCAGTTTGAGTGCCTTTTCTCTGAACACCGCGATGAACTCACGTCCGATCACCTTACGCTTCTCCTCGGGGTCGGAAATACCGGCAAGGGCGGAGACAAACCGCTTGGATGCGCCCACGCTCACTAAGTTCACCCCCAACGGGAGCAGTGCCTGTTCAACCTCTTCCCTCTCATTTAAGCGCAGCAGGCCATGATCGACGAATACCGCGGTATGTTCGATGCCCACGCGGGTGAGGAGGAGAGCCAAAGTGGAAGAATCCACCCCACCGGAGACTGCCAGGAGGACACGTTTTCTGCCCCCATCGGTGCGTTCCTGCACCTCCGAGATCAAGCGCTCCAGGGTATGTTCCGGTGTCCAATCGAGTGGAACGCTGGCGACCCGAAGGAAGTTCGCCAATATTAGTTTCCCTTGCAGAGTGTGTGCAACCTCTGGATGGAACTGGATTCCGAACATCCGCTTGTCCGGCGACTCAACTGCTGCAATCGGGTTGCCCTCCGTACGAGCTGTGCCCCGCCAGCCCAACGGCAGATCGGCCACCGCATCAGAGTGGCTCATCCATACCTGAAGATCTCCGCCTTCCAGCCCCCCAAAGAGCGGCCCGTCACATTGAATGAGGTGCGCGCGACCGTACTCCCTCGTTCCCGTGGGAGTGATGCGGCCACCGAAGCGGCGCACGAGGTACTGCATCCCATAGCAGATCCCCAGGATCGGCAGATTGAGGTCAAACAGGCGCTCGTCTGGCTGAGGGGCGCCCGGCTGGAGCACGGAGGCCGGCCCACCAGAGAGGATAACCGCCTGCGGATTGTGCCTAGAGATCTCTTCAACGGTCGCTCTTCCGGGCAGAATAACGGAGTAGGCGTGCAACTCTCGGATGCGACGTGCAATTAGGCGGGTGTACTGCGATCCAAAATCGAGGATAACGACGCTCATCGGCGTTCTTCTGCCTCAGCGAACACGATGTCCCCTGTTTCTGGATCCATACTGCTGATCGAGACCAACGTGACAACCGGTTTATCGTAACGTGCAAGCACCTGTCGTCCCGCCCCGAACTCCTTAGCGATCACGAAGCCAAACCCAACAAGGCTCGCCCCACTTTCAATCACCATGTCCGCCAGAGCAGTAGAGGTATCGCCGCGATAGAGGAAATCGTCCACGATCAAGACGCGTTCACGGTCATTGAGGTAGTCTTTGGAAATGGAAAGTTCCACGGTGGTGCCTTTGGTGGGGGAGACGATGGAACGCACGTAGGGGTTGTTCATCGTGGCTGCGCGACCCTTCTTCGCGTACAAGACGCGGGCCCCGATTCGACGGGCAACTTCATACGCAACTACATTGCCTGCCGCTTCCGCAGTGAGCACACAGCTTACGTTTAACTTGCTGAATCTCCCAGCAAGCTGTCGCCCCACCTCCTCCATAAACACCGGATCGATGCGGTGGTTGAGAAATCCATCCACCCGCAGGAACTCCGGTCCCACCACGACGCCGTAACGTTGAACCCAGTTCTGAAGCTTCACCTAGTGCCCTCCTTGCGGTGTTCTGTCTGTTGGATGAAACGATTGTGCCTCGGAAGGAGAAAATGCACAAGGTTTACATGCATGCTCGTGAGGTTTCGTTACGACGGTTCTATCAGGAACCCAGGCTGATATTCTTCGAGCAGGTCGCGCATCGCTTGTGCCAGCTC
>JAGGXO010000103.1 GCA_021163015.1 Candidatus Bipolaricaulota bacterium | reverse complement strand
GTCGCCCCTTGCACTGCCAGGCAGCCGATGAACAGCATTGCCTTTGCCAACATCCCGTGGTGGATGTGGGCAAGCCCAGGTAGGAGGATGGTCAGGAGGACATCGTGGAATTGTATGGCTCTCTTATTCTCAGTCATAGGTAATCCTTGGGTCGATGTAGGCGTAGAGGACATCCACAGCCAAGTACGACAGCATGTAACATGCCGCCATGAACAACGCCAAGCCGAACACAACGGCTTGATCGCGCCTGTTGATCGCCTCGATCATCAGTCGTCCGATACCGGGCCACGCGGTTGTCGTTTCCGTCAGTACGGCTCCCGCGAAGAGTGATCCCACTTGGAGGCCGATGTTCGTCACCACTGGAGCCAGCGCGTTGCGGAAGGCATGCTTGACTAGCACGACCCTCTCTCGCAAGCCCTTGGCGCGTGCCGTGTTCACATACTCCTGTTGAAGGACCTCGAGCATGCTGGCGCGCGTGAGGCGCGCGTTCATCGCCATCTGCACCGAGGAGAGCGCGACTGCTGGGATGATCAAATGCCGGATTCCATCCCAGGTAACAAACGACCATCTTCCCAAGTATGGAACAGCAACCGACAGGCCGCGTCCCGATACCGGCAGAACACGCAGGGTCACACCGAGTACCATCATCAACATCAACGCGAACCAGAACACAGGAATAGAGATTCCCATCAGTGCGGTCGTCGTTACGGCGTAATCGAGTGGAGAGTTTCGATAGATCGCCGACAGCAGCCCTGCGGGAATGGACACGAACAGAGCGATGATGAGGGCGAATATGCCGAGCTCGATTGTCGCCGGCAGGCGCTCCAAGATCACCGTCCATACCGGCTTGTGATAGGTCATCGCTTGCAGGTTGCCGTTGAAGATACCGCTGACCAGGCGCCAATACTGAACTGGCCACGGCCTGTCAAGACCGAGGTCCTCCCTGATCGCTTCGATCGTCTCGATCCGTGCACCGATCCCTGCCATCACCTTTGCCGGATCGCCGGGCATCGCCTTGAGTAGCAGGAACAGGAGAACCGTCAATCCGAACAGGACGAACAGCAGCTGCAACAGTCTCCTTATTGTATATCCAAACATGATCGTCTATGCCCCTTCGAATCGAGCCCGGGTTGCCCCGATACGGCGGCAACCCAGGCTGCCTTACATGAAACGTGCTCTCTTACCTATGAGCTCTTCACCCACACATTGTGATATGGGTCACAGATGTGCATTTCGGAAAGAGGCGATATGAGGAATCCCTGCACGCGATCATTCAGTCCTCGCGTCTCGATGTAGTGATAGAGAGGGATGTTGATGATCTCCTCGTATACCTTTCTCTGGGCTTTCACGTAGAGTTCCTCGCGTCTGGCTGTATCAAGGGTTGTGTCTGCTTCCTTGATCCACGCATCAAACTCAGGGTCCTGATACCATGAAAGGTTGTCTGCTGAGCCGACCGTGGCGTTATCGGAATCGAACAGGTAGTAGAGGAAATCGTGTGGATCAGGTCCACCCGACCATCCGATGATTCCCATGTCGAGTTCCGCTGCCGTTGGATCCGACTCTGAGCGATATGCCAGGTCGAGGTACGGTCCCCAATCGAGCGGTTGCACGATCACGTTCAGACCATTCTCGATCAGGTTTGTAGCGATGATCGTGGCGATCTGCGTGCGCCGAGGGTCGAGCGGACAGTAGACCGTCAATGGCCTGTCCTCAGGGATGACACCGTCAGCCTTCAACTCAGCGATCAACCGCTTCGATCGAGCATCGTCTTCTTCCAGAGCAACATTGTCCCGCAGGTATGGAACGTCGTTTGCCCAGATTGCGGGAGGAACGCAGCCATAGGAGCGTACTCCTGTTAGGTTCTGGAAGATGGAGAAGACTGCCGCATCGATGTTAGTCGAGCGATAGACCGCTTCACGGAAGCGGGGATCGTTCCCTGGCGCGTGCTGCAGGTTGAAGAACATGTACGCGCAGAACATGCTCGGGCATTGAGCAACGCTGCGTCCGGTCATCTCCTGGAAGCGTACAACATCCTGTGCGGGCATGTTGTCGGCGATGTCGATCCCGCCAGCCTCCAGCTCAAGCATCATTACAGACAGCTCGGGGATCGGACGATAGACGACACGATCAAGATTCGGGTACGTGAGCCAGTAGTCCTCGTTGCGGACTATGGTCAGGCTTTCGCCGGTCTTCCACTCCTCGAACTTGTATGGCCCGCTCCCAACTGGGTGCAGGTTGAACTCCTCGTCTCCCATTGCCAGGACCGTGTCCTTGGGAACGATCGACTGCGTCTCCTGCGCAAACCCAGGAGCGAACGGCGCATAGTCAGGCTTGGTGATCACGTCGACTGTGTAATCATCGACAACCACCACTTCCTGCATCCACACCAGCTCAGTGAAGTTAGGGGAGTTGTTCTCCGGATCGGCGATCCAGTTGAAAGTAAACGCCACGTCCTCGGCGGTAAGGTCCTCGCCGTTGTGGAACTTGATCCCTTCATTCAGATAGAATCGAACTCTATCGTCACTCAGGACTTCCCACGATTTTGCGACATAGGGTTGCGGTTCAAACGTGTACGGGTCGAGCACGATCAGATCATCGAATATCTGTCCCGTGACATAGCCATCGTAGGCCGAGTTCATGATCCTTGGATCAAGATCCTTGAACGTCTGGCTTACACCGATTGTCAGTGTTCCACCGACTTGCGCCCCGGGTGTTTCTGGGACCGCAGTCTCGGCGATCGCCAGCAGCCCAAGGAACAGTAGGCTTACTAACAAACACACAGTCATTCGCTTAAACATGTTCCCTCCTTTGCAAGAGAGGACGGGACTTGCCCGTGTTGCCTCTCAGTTGCTCTTTGATACTCACTACTCGAACCAGAATGAGCTTGATACTTGAGCATCCGCGCACTCGTCAGGAAGAGTTATCTGCACCGTTCCTCCTGGTACGACAACGACATCGATGAACACGAAGTTGTTCGATGCCGCTACCAGCGTGGCTGCCTCGCCCCCAAATGCGATGACATCCGATGTTGTGAGCGCTACCGTCTTGTCAAAGATGATCCCAAGCTTGGTGATGGTGACACCCGTGCCGTTGTCGAAGAGAAGCACATTCACCGAGCGCGGAACAACCGGAACCTGTGCTAGCCCAGCAATTCCAAGGGCCAACACCAGAAGCAGCACAAGTCCAATTCTCCTCATTTGTGTAACACCTCCTTAGTTGACCGGTCACCGCGAAGCCGTTACTCTAGGTAGATTGAGCAACGGGCCGCGGCGATCGGTGCAGCTTTGCAGCTTTCGCCAGCACCCAGTCCAGAAGGAAAACAGTGAAAGGACTGGACTGGGTGTTAGGCCCATTGTTTGCCATTTAGATCCAGTGGGCGTTTCTCATTATCTGTGTGTCGCCCAAGCTGTAAAGATCCAAACAAGAACCCGAATACACAACCAAAGCGCATCCAATCACCACGAAAGCAGGGCAACCAAGCAGGACATGGTCATGCCCCATCCGGATTACGAGGAGTGAAATCGAAAGATACCTTGGATTGTGGTGCAGGTTTGACTTCCGGATTGGGTCGCGAAATTTGGTTGTATGGTGATCATCCAACTTGGATCTCGACACCCAACCAAGAAAAGTGTATGGTGTACTTGGACCCATCCAAGGAGTGATAGGCATGTTAGTCAGGCTGGATCGCGCTGCAAAGCTACCACTGTATGTCCAGATCAGGCAGCAGCTGCGCGAGCTCATTCTCTCCGGTGCGTTACCTCCGGAGAGCAGGCTTCCGCCCACTCGCGACCTGGCAAAGGCGCTTGGGGTGAATCGAACGACCGTTGTCACTGCCTATCGCCAGCTATGGAGCGCGGGATTGGTCGAAGGGAGGGCTGGAGGCGGCACGGTTGTGGCTCGACCATTAGACTCAGTGACTGAGCGAGGCAGCCCACGACCGAGCCTGTTCCCGTGGGAGAAGCGCTACACACAGCGTCTCCAACCATTCTATGCATCTCGCATGATGCGCCAGATCCAACAAGCTCCGTCTGATGTCATAAAATTCTGCCTGGGAGTCCCTCCTGATGGGCGCACTCCGGTGCACGTGGCGCTCGACGTACTGGAAGAGGCAATCCCGAGAGGGATGAATGTCCTTCAGAACGCTCCTTACGCTGGAATCGCTACCCTGCGGCGATTGATCGCCAAGAGGGCGGAACTACTGGGAATCCGAGCAGCGCCCTCCGAGGTCCTCGTATTATCGGGCAGAGATCAAGGAATGTATCTCATGGCCCAAGCGTTGCTTGACCCCGGGGATACTGTGGCCATGGAAGTGCCAGCGCATTCTGGCGCAATTCACACATTCAATACATGCGGTGCCTCGATAGCTCCGGTGCCGATGGATGAGTATGGGCTGCGGCTTGAGATCCTGGAAGGGGTCCTCGCTCGGCGGCAACCGAAGCTCCTGTATACTGCGCCGACGTTCCAGAATCCGACTGGATCAACGATGGATCTGGAACGGCGTCGTGCGGTTCTCGATCTCTGTCAGCGCTATAGGACCCCGATACTCGAGGAGGATCCATACCACGATCTGCGCTATGAAGGGATGCAAGTAGCACCGATCAAGGCGTTTGACCGGCACGATCACGTTGTCTATCTCTCCACGTACTCCGAGACTTTCTTCCCTGGGCTGCCGTTAGCGTGGTTGATTGCTCCCAAGGATGTGATCGCGCGGCTCGAATCACTGAAGGCTTGCATGGGGGAGTTTCCCAGCGTGCTTGCGCAGCAAGTTGTGTATGAATTCCTCCAGCGTAGGATGGAAGAGACCGAGAACGTAATCTCACACTACGCCTCTCGCCGCAACGCGATGTGCGCTGCTTTGGAGAAGCACTGCGCGGGCCTGCTGGAGTGGAAATGCCCAGAAGGCGGGTTCTTTGTCTGGGCAAAACTGCAAGGAGGGCTCAAGGCAGACATCGTGTTACAGGAGGCGCTGAAGGAGAAGGTGGCTTTCGCTTCCGGTTGGTCCTTCTTCCCAGATGGAAATGGAGGAGAGAGCGAACTGCGTCTGGACTTTGCGGGGAATACGGAAGACCGTATCGAGCAGGGAATTCAGCGCCTCGGGAAGGCGCTGCGTCGCAGCTTGGATGAGAAATTCCCTCATTATGAGAAACCTATTCCATTTGATGAGCAGCAGTCAGATCCATTTATCCTGTTGACCCAGAGCCTCCACGCCAACTTATAGGGCCATGTCTTCTTCGCATCATCTGTTCACAGAGGCAGATTCCTCTTGATGAACGTGTGATGGAATCGTGTTGTGCGGATATCATGAAGAGCCAGGGGAGCAATCGAGGGGGATGAGGCCGTGCTGGCTGAGATCTTCGATAGAAGATAGCAGCATTTCAGAGTATAATACGTTTCAATTCCGAAGTTGGAGAGCTTATGGACAAGAAACGAGTGCTGGTGTGCAGTGCATGGCCTTATGCGTCGGGGGTTCCACATCT
>JAGGXO010000123.1 GCA_021163015.1 Candidatus Bipolaricaulota bacterium | reverse complement strand
CGAGTTGATCGATCTGATGCGACGGCTGAACTCGGAGCGAGGAGCGACCTTCCTATTCGCCACGCACGACTCTCGCCTTCTTGATCGGGTAAACCGAGTGATCACGATAGTCGACGGTCTTATCACTGGTGATGAGCACCACACTGACCAGGCGCCCCAGGCATGATGCGTATCGCGCCTATGCGGATCCAAGGATTGAGACCAGAAGGACTCCACACAGCACGAACACAGCTCCCAGCGCAGAGCTGCGCGAAGGTCTCTCGTGCAGAAGGATTACGCTAAACAGGAACGTAAACAGGGTCATTGATCCGCGCACGGGAGAGAGGAGGCTTGCCGGTACCATACTCACTCCCGAGAGCCAGAGGATCCACCCAAAGCCGTAGCCCAAGATGGCGGTAACGAAGGCAAGCGCCACTCCGCGACGAGGAAAACTGAGAGGCGTGTGCCGTGACCGCACAAGCGCGGCGATTCCCCAAGCGATGCCAGAAGAGGCGATCAGAGTAAGCTGAAACGTCATTGCGGTCATGCCATTGGCGAAGCAATACTTGACAGGCACTGTTTCCACAAATCCCCACAGAATTCCCGATCCCAGGGCTGGCAGCGCGCTCCAGCTCAAGCGAAACGAGGACTTCTCATCGCTGCGGTTGACAAGGAACAACGCACCAAGAACGACGAACACGGCAGCGACGATCAAGACCGGCTGCATCCGCTCACCCAGTATGAGAATGGAGGTGATGACTCCCCAGAACGGGGCGGTGTTAGCAAGCGACGATGCCTCGTGAGCAGAGACTCGATGCACCGCGTAGTAGAAGAGCATCGAGCCAACGAACGAATCGATAACACCAGCCACCACTGCGATTCCCATAAGCTTCCAGCCAGGGAACGCAAACCCGGACGTGAGAAGCCCATAAGGAACAACAAACATGAGGGCAAAGAGTGGCCGGATGGCACCATAGGAGAACATGTCCATGTGGCGCAGGGCCGGCTTGGAGAGAACCGTTTCCAGCGCCCACGCGATCGCGGCTCCGGTGGCAAGTAGGATTGCAATAGTGGTCATGAAGGTAGCCCTTACAACCTGATAAGATCCGGTTATTGTAACAGCGGATCTTTCTCAGAGCGACTGTGAACTCCGTCCCAAAACAAATGGAACGTCTCCCCAAAGTCCAACGGCGTACGTTATGGAGAACTTGCGGGTTGCTTCGTCGCTAGGAAGCAGCTACATTGTGTGCGTCGTACAACACCGCAAGGAGCGGCGGGGAGGAACAGGCAATGACTGCTATGCCATCGCAAGTGACTACTATGCTTCAGAGCCGCGATCGCACTGTGATACGGACTGCGAAGATACCCACACCGCTTGGCACAATGCTTGCTGGGGCGACAAACAATGGGATATGCCTGTTGGAGTTTGTTGATAGCGAGAGGGTTGAGAGACAACTGCGAAGGCTGCGCAAGTTGCTCCAGGCCGAAGTAACAACGGGGAAAGACCATCATTTCAGTGCACTCTCCATTGAGCTGGGAGAGTACTTCGCCGGGACAAGGAAGGAATTTGATCTCCCCCTTGTGATTGTTGGAACAGTATTTCAGAAGAGCGTTTGGGAGGCTTTGCGCACGATCCCCTACGGGGAGACAGTATCATATCAGGAAGAGTCAGAGCGCATCGGTCGCCCAACAGCGGTTCGCGCAGTAGCTCGCGCCAACGGCGCCAATCCGATCTCGATCATCATTCCCTGTCATCGCGTGATTGGAAAGAACGGAAATCTTGTTGGCTACGGGGGAGGACTGTGGCGCAAGGAGCGACTCATAGCTCTTGAAAGGGAGCATGCAGGCTGACTATCTGGGATACGAACAGGGTTCAGAAGGCATGAACGCTGTAGACAAGCTACAGCGCCACACAAGATAATCCATCTCTTTCGTGGCGTGTGCAGCTTCCCATGTATGGCTTACCTGCCTTGGCAGGGGAGGAAGCCAGGTATACGCTGTTGCTATGATGATTGAGCCTCGGGTGGGGGATTCTCAATGCCGAAGGGCGATGAGGTAGGTGAAGTTCTCTCCGTCATCGTCGATCTCAACCTTTGCCCCAAGTTCGCTCTCACAGCGGGCGGCCAGTTCTTCGGGAACGGTTGTGAACTTCAAGCCTTCCTTGCGGCCAGGTGCGAGGTGCGAGAAGACGATCCCTGTTCGACAGGCGGCAAACGTGTTCTCGATGATTCCCAGCATCGATTTCATCGGGTCATCTCCGATCGGATACCCGAGGACACTTAGGATGTATCCTGTATCGTATCTTGCTGGAGGAAGCGGATCTTTCAACACGTCACAGCGCTCGAATGACACCATACTCCTGCCAGAATATCGCTTGCTGGCCTCATCGATCATGCGCGAGCTAACGTCGATGCCGTGATACCCCGCGTATGTGAGGTGCTTCTTGTCCAGGTAGAGGATGAGGTGCCCCAGGCCACAGCCGAGGTCAAGGATCTGGCCGTGCGGTGGTAGAAGAGTCATTGCTCGCGTAAATAACCGTTGTTGCGCCTCTATGCCGGAGTACTCAAGGACCATCATGTCATCCCCCTTGAGGAGTCCGAAACGAGCATCGTAGAATGCACCACATGCTTCGGAGTCGGGAAACCCCGCCGGAGTATAGCGAAACATGCGCTTCTTAAGTTTCTTAGCTATCGATCGCAGTGGCTTCATAGTTTCGTATTCAGAGACTTAGTGATCGAGTGATCGGATAATTGCTAAATCACTCAATCTCCCGATCATTCAATCATTTAGTATTATCCGGGCGTCTCCTCGACAGCCTCTTCCTCGCGCTCTCCCTTGGCCTCTTTAGCATGTGCGAGGACCTCGTCGATCGATCCAGTCATGTAGAATGCCTGCTCCGGCACGTCATCCAACTCACCGTCTATGATCTTGGAAAAGCCCTTGATCGTGTCCTCCAGCTTGACGTACGCCCCCGGCCGGTTAGTGAAGTGTTCGGCAACGTGGAACGGTTGGCTCATGAAGCGCTGCACCTTGCGGGCGCGCCGCACGACGAGTTTGTCTTCCTCGGAGAGTTCATCCATTCCCATGATGGCGATGATATCACGCAGATCTTCGTAGCGCTGCAGTACCTGCAACGTCTCCTGCGCGACTCGGTAGTGTTCGTGGGAGATGACGTGCGGGTCGAGCATCGTGGAGTTTGACTGCAACGGATCGACAGCCGGGTAGATCCCCTTCTCCACGATCTTCCGATCAAGACCGATCGCTGCGACTACAAGGCAGAAAGTCGTCACTGGCACCGGGGCGAAGAAACCACGATGTT
>JAGGXO010000151.1 GCA_021163015.1 Candidatus Bipolaricaulota bacterium | reverse complement strand
TAAAGGAAGAAGATCCTGCTGCCAAGACTCCCTCCCCTCCCCTGTAATGCCTTTTAGAAGCTAACTTTAAATTTGCAACTGTAGAAGATGGGCTTGACATTAGACTATTCGATAGATTAAAGTCATCTTCCAGGCACATGGAGGGCGCAATAACGAGTGCAGATGGATTGTTAGAACTGATTGCACAGAGAGGCTGGACGGAGGCGCTTGCGCAGCGATTCGAAGATGAGTATAGCGTTGCGATCAAGCGAACTATCGTCCTATACCTCTGGCGCCTTGGCATTGTCTCACGCAGCTTCTCCCCTGAGATCTTGCGGAACCTTCCCACGCGAGAGTTAGAGCTGTTTGAGAACACCCTTTCGGATGTCTGGATTGCCATCCTCGGTGGACTTGTGCGTCGCTACATCCGTGAGGAAAGGTTGGGACGGATAGATAGGCCATTTGTTGCCTACCTCTCGGGGACGATCAAGAAGATCCTCATAACCAATGCACAACGCTTGAAGCTCCTGCCCAGCAAGAGCGAAGCGGAGATGCTCTCGGGTCTAGCTCTGGCGAGGAAGACTGATACACAGCACAAGTATGTCGCCCTTCTCAAGTTTCACTTTGAGGGAAGGGTGCGAGAGGCAATCTTGGCCAACTGTCCAAGCGGCCAGTTCCAAGGGGTGTATGCTCACCTTTCTCAAATAACTGCGTATTTCTTCGAAAAGCATCTCGTACAAGCCTGCCGCGCGAGCAGGAATAAGGGCAAGAGAATCTCTGACCTTGCAGCCCTGTTCATGCATGGCGATTACGAGGAAGGGTTGCTCTATGTTGGGCGCGTTGCGCCGTACTCTGAGACAGCAGCAACAAAGTGCTACCAACCGCAGGGCATTTCGACAGATGAGTTCCTTTCTCTACTTTCGTTGAGGAGTGCTAGCGCATGATGATGGATCTTGACTCGCAGTGTCGAGAGGCGCGGCTGGCTTTCTGGGCTGGGCTTCTGCGTGGAGTACCGGTAGATCCATTGGAGATAGACCGAGAGATCTTACCGCTTGTTGTTGACTCGTCCCAACGAGAGAGGATTGCGTATATCCTGTTGCGTGCGGCAGCTGCAATTGCTCAAAATGAAACCGCGGTTACAGTTAGAACTCTGCGCATTGCCATCATCTATTGGTTCAGCAATACGAGTGTCTCTTCGGGGAAGGACAGAGAGCGAGAAGTAGATCTCTCAGCTCTTCGCTTGCGCGACATTATCGGCTTGGGGCTGACGTGGCGTGAGGCGGCACTTGCTTTTGGTGTTAACCCACGCGACTACTCGGCCTACCAGCGCCTGTTGCGCAAGCTGCGTACGGAGTGTGCAAAGCAGTGGAAAGCGCTGTTCGGAGAGGAGATGGAGCAGGCGTTGGAGGGGATCAATGTCGGTCGAGAATAGAAATCAAGAGAGTTTTGAACGCACGCTCCTTGGCGCTCTCGACTATGAGATCACCCCCGCGGAAGGCGCGTGTACATGCGACGTTGGGGTACTAGTTGCTTCTCTAGCAGGAGAGCTTTCCATGCTGGAAGAGGATCGGCTCGCTGCCCACCTCATTGTTTGCCCTGCATGCGCTAAGGAGTACGCATCGCTTGAGAGATCGTTGCAGCAAGAGACAGAGCGATTGACATCAGAGGCACGGGTTCCATCGCTCGCCTCTCAGATGCGACCCAAGAGACAGAACGAAGAGGTGGCATGGCGGTATCTCTGGAACACGTTGAGATCTGTCCTTCCGAGGGGCGAGAGGCAGATACGTGGCGCAATGGGCCTTGCCCTTGCAGGGTTGGTCCTTGCTCTATCTGTCGTCCTTCCGCTTCACTATTTAGGCGGAGGATCGGCCACGATTATTGCTGGGGATGGGCAGATGATCGCCAAAGGGGAGCAGACCATTGAATCGACCGACGCGGCGATTGTCGCACTTACACCGAGGTCGCTGGTGGATAAGCTCGACTCACTTGCCGGCTACGAGCCGTGGCGGGCAACGGCATTTGTCATAGGGTACCTGCGAGCGGCTGGTATCCCTCTTGACAGTGCGTCGCTTGTATTTGAGCACCAGACGACGTACATAACGCAATCGGGCGATACCTGGCGAACGGTTGCGCAGGAAGCTTTGGCAGATGGCGACCTTTGGCCGATCATAATCCTGCTCAACCATAATCGCACGCAGCACGGGGAGTTCCCCCCCGTTGGAACGATTCTACGTATTCCCGCGCTGGCACAAGTATCCAAGTGATGACGGCAAGCCGCAGATGGCGGCAGCGCCTTGAACATGACTGAGATAGGGAGGCTGCAGATGCTAGGAAGGAGAATCGCTGGTTGGATCTTACTGCTCGGTGTGATATCAGCGTTTTCTGTAGCTGGACAAGCAACGATGTATGGCATCGTTGTCGGTGTAGCCAATTATGTCGACCCGAGGATTGAGGACCTGACGTACGCGGCAACCGATGCAATCTCGTTTGCACAATCGCTGCAGGAGCAGGGCGATGTGTCCCCGTCCCGAATCACACTACTGACGAACGATCGGGCAACACGCGGGGCGATCGAAAAAGCCTTCTCTGAGATTGCTGCTATCTCCAGGCCCGAGGATGAGGTGATCGTCTATCTCTCCGGTCACGGGGCGAGTGTTCCGGACATGGACGGTGATGAGGCAGATGGCGACGGGAACGACGAGGCCTTTCTCCCTTACGATGCAGCAAGAGGTGATCCTTCCTCGTACGTGATCGACGATGACTTGGGCGAGTGGGTTGCGCGTATTCCGGCAAACAAAGTCGCCCTATTCCTTGATTCCTGCTACAGTGGCGGACAGGCGAAGGCAATAGATGAAGGATCTCTGGGAAAGAAGGGGCCGTCTGACTCCATCGCCAAGGATGTCCTTACCGATGCCACCCCCCAGCAGCGGCGAGAAATACTCGCTGCCTGCCAGCCGTCCCAACTGGCTTGGGAGAACAGGGGATTGCAGCACGGAGTGTTCACCTACTTCGTCTTGCAAGGGATGGCCGACAACTCTGCCGACATGGACGGTGATGGGAAAGTCTCATTTCGCGAGCTTGGTACCTATGTGACAGACAAGCTCGCTTCTTGGTCGAAAGGGCGGGCGGAAAAACAACAACCGGTAGTGGAAGGGCCGGATGAGTCAAGCGTGGTCATCGTCCCCGACATCAACGATCGCTGCCGCACCCGTCTTGTAGCGCACTACACGTTCGATGGCAACACCGATGATTCTGTCGGCGGAAGGGATGGGACCAACCACGGAGC
>JAGGXO010000082.1 GCA_021163015.1 Candidatus Bipolaricaulota bacterium | reverse complement strand
CACCAGAAGGGCGGCGTAGCTCAACTGGTTAGAGCGCTCGGCTCATATCCGGGAGGTTCGGGGTTCGAGTCCCTGCGCCGCTAGTTACTTGATGAACACGGGGGCGTAGCTCTAATCGGGAGAGCGCTGCGTTCGCATCGCAGAGGTTGGCGGTTCGAATCCGCTCGCCTCCAGTTGTTCTTCATGGAATTGCAGAGATGTCAATTTCACAGAGCAATTCGCGTGGTCCAGCGCGAAGGGCAATACGTCGCCTGCTGCGGCTGATTATCCATTGTGCGTTCCGCTTGCTTACACGGCTTGAGATCGTTGGTGCAGAGAAGATTCCGCACCAAGGGCCTCTGCTTATCGTTGCCAATCACTTTCATTTTGCTGACCCACTTGCTCTGATTCGCGTCTTCCCCGGACCGCTGGAGTTCATAGGTGGAGCGCAGATGCCCTTTGCACCACGGCTTGTGCGTGCGCTCCCGAAGCTTTGGGGCTACCATGCTGTGCACCGCGGAACGGGAGCACGCGATGCATTGCGGGGAGCAGAGGATGTTCTAAGAGCTGGGGGAGCAGTCGGCATTTTCCCTGAAGGCGGAAGTTGGGCGAGTGTACTGCGTCCAGCCCGTCCAGGTACGGCATTTCTTGCTGTACGTACGGGCGCACGCATCCTTCCGATTGGGATTGATGGTCTTGTGGATCTTCTCCCCGCCCTTTTTCGTGGGCACCGTGCGAGAGTGATAGTGCATATTGGCGAGGCGGTTGGCCCGTTTGAGGCCAGTGGGCGTGGTCGAGAGCGGAGGATACAACTGGATGAAATAGGAGAAACAATCATGAAATGCATTGCCCCTCTCATCCCTCCTGAAAGGCGAGGGTACTACTCAACAGATCCCCAGGTGCGCGCTGCGGCCAAGGGGACTGAGATCTATCCGTGGGCAACGAGGAGGACGGATGAGCAAGAGACCTGAAAACCGTATTTCCACAAGGCGAGAGAGGACCGCATGGTATATGTACGACTTCGGAAACTCCGCCTACGCGGCGGTCGTGCTCCTTGCCGTATACGCAGCCTACTTCAAAGGCCAGGTGGTTGGAGGAGCACAGGGATCGTGGTTGTGGGGCCTTTCCGTGGGGATAGCGATGCTTGCTGTCGCTCTCACTGCCCCGATTCTGGGGACGATCGCCGATTATTCGGGAGGGAAGAAGCGTTTCCTGTTATTCTTCACGGCCTTGTCGTGTGTCTTCACCGCATTCCTCGCCTTCGTTGGGAAAGGCGACGTCGTCATGGGGATGATCTTCTTTATCCTTGCTGAGATCGGTTATCGAAGCGCGCAGGTGTTCTACAATGCGCTCCTTCCCGAGATTGCCTCCGTAGATGAGATTGGGAGGGTATCTGGACGAGGATGGGCGATTGGCTCGGCCGGCGGAATCGTATGTCTGATCATCGTCCTTGCCCTGATCCAGATCTTCCCAGGAACGCTGAGCGTGCGCTTCTCATTTGTCCTCACTGCATTGTTCTACGCCGGATTTGCACTGCCGATATTCAGGTTACTCCCTGAGAGGGCGGAGAAAAAAGCGCTCCCGTCAGGAAGCTCCCTGATAACGCTCGCCTTCACTCGTTTGGGAGCGACGCTAAAGAACGTGCGCCACTTCAAGGAATTCGGAAGGTTCATCCTGGCGTTCCTCGTTTACAACGACGGTATCCTGATGATGCTTAACTTCGCCGCTATCCTTGGCGCGGTCCTCTTTGGCCTAACACAGACACAGCTCATACTGTTCATGATTATGGTACAGGTAACGAGCATTGCTGGAGCGTATGTCTTTGGGCACGTAACCGATCGCTTCAGCGCCAAGCGCTCGATTCTGATCGCGTTGGGATTGATGTTGGTAGCTGTTGTATGGCTCTACTTCGATTACTCTCGCACCCTCTTTTTCGTCATCGGTGGAATTGCCGGGTTCGCGCTGACTGCTGCGCAGTCAGTGAGCCGAACATTAGTGGGCAAACTTGCCCCAGCGAAGAAGAGCGCGGAGTTCTACGGGTTCTTCGCCATGACCGGGCGTACATCGTCGTTCATCGGTCCGACCGTGTATGGCTTCATCGCTGCTCATGCAGCCCTGTGGTATCAGAGAGGGGGCCAAGAAGCGGCACTCGCTGAGCAATCTGGACAGAGGATGGCCATCCTCTCGATTGCTGTTTTTCTCTTTGTCGGCTTTGTGGCGCTGCTCTTCGTAAACGAGAAGAGGGGTGTTGCCGCGGCGCAGAAGGCAAGCGAGCCGGAATGAAGAGTGCTGTATAATCTCTGTAGTTGTCATGCATTACAGGTGAAATCGGGCAATGAATGGCTGAGTTCTTGAAGAAGCGACAGCAAAGAGACAACGCCACTGCGAATTTGCTGGCATTACGAAAGAAAGAAACCGTTTTCGCCAATTCAAAGAGGTTCCTGGATCGAGAGAGGAAAGCGATGGAACCTAAAGCCGCTTGAGCCTCTGTGCGATAAGCTTTCTCAGTTTCTCATACGAAGGAGGCGGCCCTGTCCGAACCTCCTTCCCGTCGATGAACAGAGCATCCGAGTTGCCCCATTCGAGCAGAGTGGGCCTATCAAACGTGTCGATCTCCTGGAAGACGACCTTGTCACCGAACTCAGCAGCCGCTCGTTTTGCCCGTTCGTATACAATATTCTGCGCGGAACACCATCCGCTGATAAAGGAGGTTACCGTCACCTGCCCATGTATTCTCTCCGGCTTCTTCTTCTCCTTGATCCACTTAGGAGGGATAGCAGCATCTGTGAACGGCTTCCACAGGAGCACCTGCATGCCCTTCTTATCCACCTTGAGGTATCCATGTTTCTTGAACCATGAGGCTCGCATCCAGAAGGGTAGGGATACTCCCCAAGCCACCATCCCTTTTGCCCCTCTCTCCGCTGCATCAGCCTCTGCGGCTGCAAGGAGGGCCTTCCCCATCCCCTGTTTCTGGAAGTTTCCTCTTCCCCTCTTGTATCCGTGGACCCATATACAGTAGATGAAGTAGAGATCCTTCCCCTCGACAAAGGTGTGCTCAATCGGGGCGTACTGGATCATCCCGCCGACTGTGCCCGTATCATCAAGAGACAGTTTGACCCTGAGTCCCCTCCCCTGCATCTTGTCGTACCATAGGCGTTTCTTATCCCCTGCATCCTTCATCTCGGCCGACCAGTCTTCGAGACAGACTAAATAGAGATCCTTACGTTCATCGGTCAGATCCACGATCTTCATCCTCATACCTCCTAAATCCTTATGCAAAGCATACGGGCTTCACAAGCTAACGTTAACATGCAACAGAAGAGCAATCGTCGTCAAGTTTACGTATTGCGTACGTGCTTGCTCGGAATGTCCTTTCTGCTGTACTCTGTACGACCCATGCGGGAGGAGGAATACTAGTGAAGGCACTTGTGCTGAATGGAATAGGCGATAGGGCTCAACACCTTGATCGTATTGGAGAGCGTATCGTGCAAGAGTTACGGTCACTCCGGTGGAAGACGGAGAATCTTATCTTGCGCGATATAGAGATCGCTCCTTGCATGGGGTGCTTCGGATGCTGGGTGCAGACTCCAGGAGTTTGCTTGATTGACGACGCTGCACGCGAAGTGACGCGCAAGATAATCGGGAGCGATCTCATCGTTTACCTTACGCCGATAACGTTCGGCGGGTATTCGAGCGAGCTAAAGAAAGCGCTCGACCGCTCAATAGGTCTCATCTCCCCATTCTTCACCAAGATCAACGGAGAGGTCCATCATCGCAAGCGCTACGCTCAGGCACCAAAGCTACTTGGTGTTGGTGTCGCACACGAGCCAGATGAGGAGAGCGCTCGGATCTTCAAGACGCTGATTGGTAGAAACGCCATCAACATGCACAACTCGGCAGACGCAGCGTGCATAGTGTACGAGGACCAGAGCGCGACCGAGATTGAGGAGGTTGTGCAGGCTGGGCTGAGCGAGCTGGGGGTAAGATCATGAACAGCGAAGGCAATCGCGTTCTCCTCCTGGTTGGCAGTCCCAAGGCACCCGGGAAGAGTGTTTCAGAAGCGTTGGGTTCTTATGTGATCGAGAAAATGGAAGCACGAGGATGGAGCAGCGAAAGCATCTTCATCCGAGCGTCTCTTCAGTCGGACGAGGGACGAGCTGCGCTTCTTGAAGGCGTCAAAGCCTCTGACCTTATTATCCTCTCCTTCCCTCTCTACGTGGACAGCCTCCCAGCGCCCGTCATTCGAGCTATGGAATTGATCTCCGCTCTCTGCTGTAAGAAGAACGCGCGTCTTGCTGTCATCGCAAACTCTGGGTTTCCCGAAGCGCAGCACAACAAGGTGGCTATGTCCATCTGCCAACGTTTCGCCCACGCTTCGGGGTTGGAGTGGGTCGGTGGCCTTGCGTTGGGGATGGGTGGAGCGCTCTCTGGCCAACGACTTGAGGAACAAGGAGGGATGGTCGGCAAGATCATCAAGGCACTCGATCTCGCTGTAGATGCGCTCGTGAACGGTGAGTCCGTGCCCGATGAAGCCATCCGGCTCATGGCAAAGCCGCTTATTCCGGGATGGATGTATACGACAATTGGGAACTTCGGATGGCGACGAGAGGCCAAGCGGCATGGTGTGCGAAAGAAGCTTGGTGATCGGCCGTATCAACGGTAGGAGGCCTGTCGGTATTTACCCGTCCCCAGACCAGGAGGACCTACGGAACTCTTGACAGTTTATGCGGCTTGTTGAGGAATGAAGATCTATCTATAAAGGCTTATCTGCAAGATGAGACCTGCTATTGCGCCGGGAATGATCCCAGTGAGGGCTCCAAATAGTCCACCGCCAAAGATGCCCAGGCCCACAACATCCCAGGCGTTGTTCCACTCGTCGGTTACATTCATGAAGTCCGGATCCACGGCATAGTTTGCGCCCATAAGGGTTCCCATGGTCAGACCACCGATAATGGCTCCCTCCACCATCCCCCCAAGCGCACCGATAAGCAGGGAAAGCCATTCGTCGCCTTCCGCGCTCATGAGCTGAAAGAACCCACTTGTAGTCAGCATCGATGAAGCCATACCGACAACAGCCGTAGGGACAAACACCGCGAGCTGTTGCGATAGAGGGGTCTCCGAATCGCTGAACGCGATGAATCCGATGTAGGTGTCCAACGCAAGGCCAATGGCCGCACCGGTCCCAATCGCAGCCCAATGCAGAGCTGGATCATCTATCTCTACTAGTTGTGCAGAAGTAGAGATTAGGGGAGTGAACAACAGGAGAACAATCAGCGGAATCACAGCAGCTTCTGTCTTCATCGTGAAATTCAGTCTATATCGAAGAAGAGACCAAGTCAAATAGCTTGGATGTAGCGCCTACTCAAAACCCAGCACTTGGAGTTCCCCGTTCGACGGATTGCTTGTGTCAACTTCACATGCCGCTCAGTAGTCATATGCGCGACTTGCCAGCGCTGCGGGCAGCGATCGTCACCTTGCTTCCGTCACTGTGCATAGGCTTCGCTACCTGCACAGAGCATCTTGGAATCGCGAATCTATTCGAGCAAATCCATCAAGCTTTCGTGTGAAGTACTGCCTT
>JAGGXO010000054.1 GCA_021163015.1 Candidatus Bipolaricaulota bacterium | reverse complement strand
TTGAACCCCCGACCCACGGTTTACGAAACCGTTGCTCTACCACTGAGCTACGCCGGCATTATAATGCGGATTATAGCCGTGCCTATGTAGAGCATCAACCGGAGGGAGAATGGATGGACTAGCGATTGCCGCAGCAATCAGTGAGATGAAGGATGTTGTGCAGGGTAGCGTGATCCGCTCGGTTTACCAACCGTCACCCACGCGGTTCGTGTGGCAGTTGTTCTCGCGTGGTACGGTACGGTTGTTCATCGCGCCGGCGGAGGCGACGATCCATTTGACAAAGCACGACTTTGCATACCCGAAGCAACCGAGCCCGTTCACGATGCTTCTACGCAAGCATCTGCGTGGCGGGCGGATCGTTGAGATCTCTCAGGAGGGATGGGAGCGGGTGGTGCAAATCACCGTGGAGAAGAGGTCGCTAGAAGGGCTGCACCGTGTGCAGGTGATCGTTGAACTCGTCGGCGTGCGGGGGAATCTGATCCTCGTGCGTGACGACCGGGTGATCGCATCCCTCCGCCCGAACCCGCGCGCGATCCCGGGAAAGGCATATGCCGCTCTCCCGCGCCAAGAGAAGATGGACCCGTGGGAGGTCAACGTGGAGTTCATCGAGAAGGCGTTGGCAGACGAAGAGCCGCAGCGCGCGCTGATGCGGGCGATCGATGGGATCGGCAAGGAGACGGCGCGGATCATCTACGAGCGTGCACGGAGCGATGAGTCTTTATCGCTAGCAGCGGGAGTGAAGAAAGAATTGGACGTAATCCTCTCCCACGTCACCGATCCGGTCGGAGCCTATGACGAAGGAACGCCTGTGGCGGCGTTCTTTCCAATCGATGGCGCGGAGGTGGACGCATCCTATGCCGAAGCGCTCGATCGGCGACTGGAGGAGAAGGAGGAAACCGGCGAGGCCGACGATGGGACACGCGACCTCCGCACCGCCGTTAGGCGAGGAATCGCTAAGAGAGAGAAGACAATCGCGAGGCTACAGGAGTGGCTGGAGGAAGCTAGATCAGCTGAGCTAATGCAACACCGTGCTGATCTACTCATGATCTACCAGCACGAACTGCCGAAGAAGCTGCACGAGGTGACGGTCAAAGACCCTTCGACCGATCAAGAAGTGACAATCCTTCTCGATCCCAGCAAGAACGGACTTGAGAATGCGCAAGCCTTCTACGAGCGAGCAAAGCGGCTCCGCCGTGGACGACCTCGTGTGGAGCAGAAGCTGAAGCGCTTGCAGGGAGAGGTGCGAGCTCTGCGTGAAGGACTGACTCAAGTGGAGAATAGCGAGGCAATGTCCGATCGCGCGGCAGCACTGCTTCCGACCCTTCCCAAACGAAAGAACGAACCTGCTGCCACATCGCCTCGCGTACATTCGATCGACGGATACACTGTGCAGGTGGGAAAGAACGCGCGTCAGAACGATGTGATCCTGCGCACAGCGCGGCCCGATGACCTGTGGCTGCATGCGCGCGGCGTGCCGGGATCTCACGTAATAGTTCGTCGTCACGGTCTTGCCGATATCCCACAGGAGGTTATCGTTGCAGCGGCACGTCTCGCGGCGCTCCACTCCAAGGCGCGCCGCGAGCAGAGGGTCGAGGTGAGCGTAGCGCAGGTAAAGCACGTGCACAAGCCGAAGGGAGCCCCGCCAGGCTTGGTAATCCTGGCACAAGAGGATACACTCACAGTCGAGCCATCTCTCTCGGAGGAAAGATGAATGTAACACAGATTCTGGATATTGTACTTTCTCTCATCGCTGTGTTTACGGCGATCGTGCTGCATGAGGTAGCACACGGTTATGTTGCCTATCGCCTCGGCGATCCAACGGCAAAGGCACACGGTCGGCTAACGCTCAATCCTCTGGCGCACATCGACCCCATCGGGACGATCCTTGTCCCTGTGTTCCTTGTGATTGTGCATTCGCCATTTCTCATCGGCTGGGCGAAGCCGGTGCCGATCAATCCTGGGTACTTTCGCAATCCGTTCAAGGGGATGCTGTACGTGGCGCTCGCCGGGCCGGGAATGAACGTAGTCCTGGCGCTGGCGGCAGTGATAGTCGGCAGAGTTGCGCTGTTGGCCTTCTCCCCCACGTATCTCGTATACGCCACCGGATTTGGGGCTAACCTGGTGCACGCGATCTTCTTCCTGCTGGGAATGTTCGTTGTGTACAACGTGATACTTGCAGTGTTCAACATGATTCCCATACCCCCGCTCGATGGGTCTCGTATTCTAACGTACTTCCTCCCCCCAGAAGGACGGAGGATCATGCTCCTCATGGAGCGCTACGGGTTCATCATCCTGATCGCCATAATCTACCTAGGTGGGCTGCGCGGTTTGTTCGGTCTGATGAACGGAATCTGGAGTAGCCTCCTCGGGAGCCGCTGGCTCTTGGCACTGATGTAGCAAAGCTGCGGAGCACGCGCCTTGCCACTGACTGAAGTTGTCCAACCAGGCTTCTGTTCGTATAATCACGCGACTACTACGGAAAACATGGAGTGAATTCTCGTGACTAACACACAATGTGAGATCAAGGAACGTTCCGCTACGGATGTTACCGTGCAGGTTACGGTGGATGCGGGAGCGGTGAAGAACGCAATCGATACGGTATACAGACGCTACAGCAAAGAGGCACAGATTCCTGGTTTCCGCAAGGGGCGTGTGCCGCGAGCCTACCTTGACTCGCGTTTTGGAGTTGATCTGTTCACAGAAGAGGCGCAGAAGGACATGGAAGAAGAGCACCTGCAGCAGGCCCTTGCCGATCTCGACCTGCGACCGGTGACTGCGCCGGAGGTGGAAAGCGTGTCGTTCGATGCGCAGGGTCCATTTGTATTCACAGCTTCATTCTCTGTTCTGCCCAAGGTTGAACTTCCCGAATACCGCGGGATAGAACTCAAGGTAAAGCCGCTCGAAGGCGTCACGGAAGACGAGATGAACGGGACGCTGGAAGAGATCAGACGGCGCTTTGCTACTCTCGCCCCCAAGGGGTCTGACACGATCGAAGATGGAGACATCGTGCATATCAAAGAGGGCGAGAAGGAATGGGATATGCGCGTCGACTCTGAGAGCCCGGTCACAGCGAAGATGATCGATCACAAAGTCGGCGAGACGGTTGACCTGGAGATCGAGCGCGATGAGGGAGATCCGCTGCATACGACGCTAGAGGTAATGGAGATTAAGCAGGTTGTCCTCCCTGAGATCGATGACGATTTGGCGAAAGATGCCGGCTTCGATTCACTCGACGAGATGAAAGCGGACATTAGTGAGAAGATCGCTGCATCCAAGAGCGAGAGACGCGAGCAGAGAATCAAAGGCGACCTCCTCGACCACATTGTATCCCAGCTCGATCTACCTCTCCCAGAAAAGATGGTTGAAGAGATGGCTGCAGAGGACCTGGAACGCTTCAAGGAGAACCTGGAACACCCTGAGGCGCCGATGACCTTCGAGGAGTACCTGAAGGAGCGGGAGAAGAGCGAAGATGAGCTGCTCGCTGAGTACCGCGAGGGTGTGACGCAGCGCCTGCGGCGGGAACTCGTTATGGCGAAGCTCATCGAGGCGGAAGGTATCTCGATTTCCGATGAGGAGCTTGAGGAGATCGCGAGTGAAGAGGCAAAGGAGAGCAGCGAGGATCCGATCCGGTTCATCGCTCGATTGAAGGCAAACGATCAATGGGATGCGTATCGAACTGAGAAGATTAACTCACGTATCTTCAACCTCCTGTACGATAACGCTACGTTGATAGAGGAGAAGAGCGAATGAGCCCGCAGATTCCGTACGTAATTGATAACCGCGGCCAGGCAGAACGCACCTACGACATCTACTCGCGCTTGCTGGAGGATAGGATTGTCTTCCTGCGCGATCCGATCGACGATGAGGTGGCTAATGTAGTGATCGCTCAGATCCTCTTTCTTGCGGCCAAGGATCCGAGCAAGGAGATCAAGCTATACATAAACTCTCCCGGGGGATCGGTGACCGCTGGGTTTGCCATCTATGACACGATTCAGTACGTTCGCTGCAGTGTGAGCACGATCTGCATCGGGCAGGCGGCGAGTATGGCTGCGGTCCTCCTTGCCGCTGGAACAAAGGGAAAGCGACAAGCGCTCCCCAACGCACGCATCCTCATCCACCAGGTCTGCGGTGGGTCGCAGGGGTTTGGGGTCGATGTGAAGTCCCAGACCGATGGGCTGCTGCGCATGCACGATCAGATCAACAAGCTCCTCGCGAAGCACACCGGCAAGACTCCCAAGAGGATCGCCAAGGACTCCGACCGCGACTACTTCATGTCTGCAGATGAGGCGGTCGAATACGGGCTGATCGATCGGATCATCGCTCCCAGCAATTAGATTCGCGTGAACAACATTCGCAACTCGGCCAAGGCGATCATAATTGAGGATGATAAGATCCTGCTGACGTGCAACGAAGACACACAGGGCATCTTCTACCTCCTCCCCGGCGGCGGGCAACTCCATGGCGAGTCACTTGATGAAGCGCTCGTGCGTGAGTGCATGGAGGAGGCCGGCGTGCTGGTATCGGTGGGCGATCTCCTACTCGTCCGCGATTACATATCTGATAATCACGAGTTCGCAGAGCAGGATGATGACATCCACCAGGTGGAGTTCATGTTCCGCTGCCGGATAGCTGAAGGGGATATCCACGTTGGCAAGGTCCCGGACGACTGGCAGACAGGCGTGGAATGGGTGGACGTAAACAAGCTACATGACACCCGCCTCTTCCCGGCAGCGATCATGGAGTCGGTGCAGCGCATCGCACGTGGGGAGAGGCCGGATACCTGCTACCTCGGAGATGTCAACTGAGAATTGAGAGATTGAGCGATCGGGAGATTTGACTTTTCAATCTCTCAATCTTTCAATCATAGCCATCGCTTCAAGAAATCAACGAGCCGCGTGTAGGTGCGAAGCTTCTGGGCGATGTCGGATGATCCGTGCCCTTCACCTGATAACTCGACGTACTCGAAGTCCTCTCCCTCTTTATATCCCCGCTGGTTCAGCTTATCGCGGAACAGACGCGACTGTTCGATCGGGCAGCGCGGGTCGTTCTCTC
>JAGGXO010000055.1 GCA_021163015.1 Candidatus Bipolaricaulota bacterium | reverse complement strand
GTAGAACCCCTGCATCGTCTTATAGCGGGGGAAGAGGTCTTTGTACACGCGCGGCATCAGGTGACCGAAGTGTGGCTTCCCGTTCGCCGTGGGTGGCCCCTCGAAGAAGACGTAGCGCGGGCCATCCGCGGTCGCCTCCAGAGACTTCTTGAACGTTCCCTTCTTCTTCCAATACTCGAGGATCTCTTGCTCACGCTTTGCAGGTTCTTTAATCAGCTTCTCATACTGCGACATCACTTTCTCCTTCACACAGACGCTCTCATACTAAGTACAAAACCAGGTAAGAATCGACAACAGGAAATACCGCGGGTGCCCCGCTAACGGGGCACGCTAATATAGATCAGAAGAGGCAAGAAAACAACGCTTATCGTCGGCATAAGATGATCACAGGCCATCTTAGCGCTCTAGACAGCCGGAATCAAGGCAGATTCTGGAGATTGCTTGGTCAACATTGCATTGTTCGTTGCGCGTGTTATGATCCCGCTCATGACAGGAGAATCGCAGCGCAGCGCCTGGAGGCGGACGAGCCTCCTCTTCCTTGGACACTTCATCAACGACGGGTACGGGAGTTTCTTCGCTCCACTCCTTCCGCTGCTGATAGACAGGCTTGATCTGTCCCTGGCCATGGCGGGAGTTATGGGAACAACGCGCATTCTGATCAATTCGTTCACCCAACCAGTGTTCGGGCAGATCGTTGATCGGATGAAGCGCCCGTTCCTGGTCGCTCTTGGCCCTCTTCTCACGATTGTCGCTATGAGTATGATCGGCACGGTGACAAGATCATCGCAGTTGTTCCTGGTGTTGATCATCGGCGGGATCGGCACAGCTCTCTTTCATCCAGCCGCCGCTGCGCTCGTCGGCAGTGTGAAACGTTCCAGAAACAGCGGCGTAATGATGGCGCTGTTCTCCGCTGGTGGGACGGCAGGAGCGGCGCTGGCACCGGTGCTGATCATCCCGTTCGTCGCGGCGTTCGGTACCGCTAAGACACCGTACCTAATCATCCCCGGTTTGGCAGTTGTCCTTATCTTTGCTCTGTTTCTGCGACGCAATCTGCCGGTGAGGGAACAGTCCTTGCATGATAGGATACGCATAAAGAACATCCCGCAGCCTCTTGCGGTGTTGTGGGTAATCATCGTCCTGCGCGGGATGGCGGGGGTTACATTCTCCAGTTTCCTCGCGGTCCTTGTAACCGAGAAGGGAGGATCGCACCTGGTCGGCGGCGCAGCGATCTCGATCTTCCTGATCACTGGTGCCCTGGGAGGACTGCTCGCGGGAAAGATCTCCGATCGCGTCGGACGCAAGGCAGTGATATTCACAACCATTCTCCTCGCCGCGCCGTTTCTACTCATCTTCCTGCACGGGCCAAGCTGGACCATGCTTCCATCTCTCGGTCTGGCGGGTCTGTTCCTGTTCTCCTCCACGCCGGTGGGGATCGTGGCGGCACAGGAGATCATGCCGGGCAAGACAGGACTCGTCTCGGGGATCGTGATGGGAATGGCGTGGGGTGTGGCCGGCCTGGCGCTGATGCCCGTCGGTTGGCTAGCCGATCGCTACGGCCTAGTCAGTGTAATGACATGGATCGCTCTGCTTCCACTGATAGCGGCGATCCTTGCCCTGTTCTACCACGACATGAACGGGAAAGCAGCTTAACTACAACACCACAAGGCAATGTCAAGCCCTCCTTACTGCCCGATACCCTTGTATAAGAAGTAGAAGCAGTTTCCCTCGCCCGCTCGTAGTCACTCACTCAAGACGCCAAGTTCGCCAAGAATCGTCCCTTTCACTGATGTGGGTTGCTAGAGATATCGTAGCGCCTCGCGCGCCACGTGAGTACGTCGCTCATCCTCAAGCCAACGAGCAAGTTCGGGACGAACGACCTCCGGCTTCTTCCTCCCTAACTTCCACATCGCCGCAGCTACTGCTCGCCACACGTAGCGCCGCTCATCGAGGGAAAGTTTGCGAAGCACTATCAGTGCGCGCTTCACGAGCGGAGGCGCTCCAGAAGCGGAGAAAGCCATCGCCACGTTCCACAGCGTCTGCTCGTCAGTGGCAGTTGACCACTTCACGAGATACTCAAATGATACGACCGGATAGCAGCGAAGCATTATGCTCCCCAGCGCGAACGGACCAAGGGTTCTCCTCACCACCTTTGTCCTATCGGAAATGAGCGGTTCCATGAGTTTCAGAAGTGGCTCTCCCCAGCCAGGACTTCGCGTTTGGGCAGCCTTCATCACCGCGACGAGGACTGCTCTGCGCACGTTATCTGATCTATCACGCGCCCAGTCGCGTAACACCTCACTCATCCCGCGAAAGTCTTTCCGCAGGGCCCTTCCACAAGCATCCCCCGCTGATTCACGCACGGTCCAGTCGCGGTCATCCACGAGGCCGTACAAAAGCTCGATGGACTTCTCCGTATCCTGCAGGTATCCTTCACCGATCAGCCCACAGGCAACGCGGCGCACTTCCCCCTGTTCGCTGGTGGCAAGTTCCGCTGCGGTTTCTAACAGCGGCTCCTCTCCCTCCATTCGTGCGATCCTCTTGACAGCGTAATGCACTGCGGGCATCGCCGCACCTTCCAGAACCGAAGGAAGCTGCTCCAGCTTCCCCGCCTCGATGACTCGATCTATCGCCTCACGCATTGCACCCCTCCCAAGTAGTAGACCTGCGATTCTATTAAACTCCCGATCGCCTCGCACGTCAACTAACCACGAAATTGCTTCGGTTGTCGAGATTCTCTCTTTCCACTAAGATCAACGTCAGTCATGGGAGGTATAGGATGCGTAGATCAATCGCTGCACTTGCAATTGTACTACTCTTGTTGGCTGTCCCAGCTCTCGCTCAAGAGCAGGATGAAAATCTCTCCGACGGCCGCGAATTCGGGATTGGGATGCAGGTTGGCCTGCCGGTGGGAGGATTGGTAAGTGCCCGCTATTGGTTCAATCCAACCATTGCAGTAGAGGGGATCATCTTCGCTTGGGGAGAGGCTAGCGACTATTTCGCCATCTTCTCTGGACGCGTCCTGTACAAGCTGAGCGACACGCCGACCGTGGATTTCTACATCGCTCCAGGCGCAACCTTCCCGTTTTCTGCCTATGGGGCCGACCCTCTGCTCTTCTCCGTAGCCGGCGGAATCGAGTTCAACTTCGCATTCGCCAAGAATCTGGCGTGGAACGTGGAGTTCGGGGGCACGATATCAAGCACGGGAAACCTGACGATGGCGCTCGGAACAGGGATTCACTTCTACTTTTAGATAAGGAGGCAATGGGTGGAACGAGGGGGAACATACAAGCCGTATCGCATTAAGATGGTGGAGCCAATCACTGTCCTTACGCTCTCCGAGCGTGTGGAGCGAATCCGTGCCGCCGGATACAACGTATTCAACCTGAACGCGGATGATATCTATGTCGATCTCCTGACCGATTCTGGAACAGGCGCGATGAGCCAGGCACAGTGGGCAGCAATGTTCCTTGGGGATGAATCCTATGCCGGGAGCCGCAGCTACGCCCGCTTCCAGGAGGCGACGCGTGATATCTTCGGCTTCTCGCATGTCCTCCCCACGCACCAAGGGCGAGCCGCGGAGAACGTCCTCTTTTCGAGTGTTGTGAAACCAGGCCACATCATCCCCAACAACATGCACTTCGATACGACGCGGGCGAACATCATCGCCAACGGAGGAGAACCTGTAGATCTCGTGATCGATGAGGCGTACGACCCACAAGCAGACCTCCCGTTCAAGGGGAACATGGACACCGATAAGCTCACGGCGCTGATTGATGAGGTAGGAGTGGGGCGCATCCCGCTTATCATGATTACGATCACCAACAACAGCGGGGGAGGGGAGCCCGTTTCCATGGCGAACATCCGCGCAGTAAGCGAGATCGCTCACGCACACGGAATTCCATTCTTCATCGATGCCTGCCGCTACGCGGAGAATGCCTTTTTCATCCGCGAACGGGAGCAGGGATACCAAGACAAAGCGCCGGTTGAGATTGCACGCGAGGTCTTCTCCCTGGCAGATGGAATGACGATGAGCGCGAAGAAGGATGGCCTCGTGAACATCGGTGGGATACTGGCGATGAACGACGAGAAGATCTTCGCCGCTGCCCGCGAACGGCTGATCCTGATGGAGGGATTCCCGACCTACGGCGGCCTGGCCGGACGCGATCTCGATGCTATGGCAGTTGGCCTGCGCGAGGCGCTCGACCTCAACTATCTGCAAGATCGCATCGGACAGACACGCTATCTCGGAGAAGAGCTGATGAAGGCAGGGATCCCGATCATCGAACCCATAGGGGGACATGCCGTGTACGTAGATGCCCTTGGCCTGCTGCCAGGATTCCCGCAGTCGCAGTTTCCGGCGCTCTCCATAGTGGTGGCTCTGTACGAGCAAGCAGGAGTGCGCGCGGTGGAGGTAGGAAGCGTGATGTTCGCTCATCCAGACGAGAACGGAGACGTGATCTACCCTAAGTTGGAGCTTGTACGCTTGGCGATTCCACGTCGCATGTACACCCGCACTCACCTCGACGCTGTTGTCGATGGGATGGCACGTATCGCCACTGCAAAGGATAACCTACCAGGATACGAGATTACCGAAGGAAGAGGACCATTGCGGCACTTTATCGCTCGTTTCGAGCAAGTTGCCCATAGCTAAGACTAATTCTTATCCGGAACAATCTTTCTATGAATAGGAGAAGCATGAAGATTCTAATTCTAACAAGTAGCCCAAACGACAATGGCTTGACATCCGCTTGTGCAGAGGCGGCCCGTCAGGGCGTGATCGATGGTCGCAGTCCTGCACGATTGGTTGATTTGAACGATCTTAGCATTTCGCGTTGCGCGGTGCATAACGATGGCTGGGGAACCTGCAAGAGCAAGCACCACTGCCAACTGCAGGACGACTTTCAGAGCCTGCAGGAGACGATCGAACAGGCAGAAGGATATGTCTTCATAACACCGGTCTACTTCGGAGAGCCTAGTGAACCGATGAAGGCGATGATAGATCGCCTGCGCCGCTGCGAGGCCACAAAGGACGAAGGCGCTGGAGAGAAAAGCATTCTCGCCGATAAGCCAATGGTGTTAATCGCTGCTGCAGGAGGAACTGGGCACGGAACGCTCTCGTGCCTGGAGATGATGGAGCGCTTCGCGCTGCGCCTCAAAGCAAAGGTCTTCGACACGATCCCCGTTACGAAGAACACTCGCGACTACCAGCTAGAGACGATCCATGACGCCCTGGCGGCAATGACTGCAGCGCCACCAATCCCAGAGCTGAGCCCAGCCAAGCGAAAAGAACGCCGCCCAACGCATCGGCGCAGGCGGCGATCGTAGCGAGAATCAGCTTTCAGCAGCCAACCGAAGATCTTTCGGTTGGCTGCTTCTGTATTGTCCTCTTGCGTATCGGGTCTTTGCGTGAGTGCTGCAGCTGCGTTCTCTGCGTCTCTGTGTGATGATTCTTCTGCCGTTCCTACCCAGCACAGTTTGAAGTCGCAATCTGGCTAGTGCAGATCGTAGACATCGGTGTACTTGTCCATGATGTAGCGGACAAAGCAAGAGGGATCCGGCTTCTCGCCGGTGACACGCTCAATCAACTCCTTCGGCTCGTACATCTTCCCGTACTGGTGAATGTTCTCACGCAGCCATGAAAGGAGATCCGAGAGCTTTCCACTCGCGATCTTCTGATCGAGGTCTGCGATATCCTTGCGCGCAGCGGCAAAGAATTGCGCACTGTACAGGTTCCCAAGCATATAGGAAGGGAAGTAGCCGAACAGACCGCTTGACCAGTGTACATCCTGCAGCACTCCATGCGCGTCGTCCTCAGGCACGACACCAAGGTAGCGCTTCATCGCATCGCGCCATAGCTCAGGTAGATCACCCGTGTCAATCTTCCCGGTGATCAGGCCTTCCTCCAGCTCAAAGCGGAGCATGATGTGCAGGTTATACGTAACCTCATCGGCCTCCACGCGGACGAGGGATGGCTCCACGGTGTTCACCGCGCGATACAGCTCCTCAACGGAAACGGAGGAGAGTTGAGGAACGATCTCTCTCGCGATCGGTGCAAAGAACGTCCAGAAAGAACGGCTGCGGCCGACCAGGTTCTCCCACATTCGCGATTGCGACTCGTGTATCCCAAATGACGCCCCTTCATCCAGACCAGTCCAGCGAAGCTTGTCTGGTATACCCTGATCGTAGAGGGCATGTCCGCCCTCGTGCATGGAGCTTGCCAGACCGGACAGGATGTTATGCGGCAGGAAGCGCGTTGTCACCCGCACATCCCCAGGGCCGATGGTCGTGGTGAACGGGTGTACGCTTGGATCAAGCCTTCCGGCATCCAAGTCGTAATTCATCGCTTCAAGCGCCTTCAGAGACAAAGCTCGCTGCATCTCGTCTGCAAAACTACCTTGCATGAACCCATCTTCAGGTCTCGTTCCATCCTCCATCAGCCGCTTGATGAACGGGACAAGCTTCTCGCGCAAAGGTACGATGATCGTCTTTAGCTCCGCGCTTGTCATCCCCGGCTCGAATTCCTCGATCAAGGCATCGTACGGCGAATCCTCGTATCCATAGTACTCGGCGAACTTGCGAGCGTAATCGACCATCCGTTCAAGATGATCCTTAAACAGACCGAAGTCTGATTTCTCCTTCGCTTCCTCCCACGCCGTCTCCGAGCGTGCTGCAGCAACAGCGTACTCCTCATAGAAGGCGGGTGGGATCGCCTTGTGCCGCCGGTATGCCTTCCCGACCACACGAACGCTGGCACGCTCCACCTCGTTCAGTCCATCCTGCTCTTCCAGGTCCTGCAGGTAGCCTCCCAGTTTGTCCGAGATACTGAGTTCGAATGCCATCTTCGTTAGCTTCCCAACCACTTCAGCGCGCGCGGGATGCCCCTTGCGCGGCAGATTAGTGCGTTGATCCCAGTGCAACAGAGCAAGCGCGGACTCCAATTTCCCCATTTCACGCAGGTGTTCCCTGTACGCGTCAAGTGTGCTCAACAGACATCTCCTCCATGCAGATTATGGCAGCGCCTCTTGGCCGCCAACGGCATTATAGCCGAAAGGTAGTTCGACCTTAAGACTACTGGAAGAGCGAATCAAGGAACGACTCCGTCAGGCGCATCGGGTGATTGACAAAGCGGATGATCCCATCTGGATCGATAACGAAGGTGTGCGGTATTCCGCTCACCCCGTATGTCCTTGCCACTCCCTGGGAGGCGCTGACCGATCCCCAGAGCGCGATTAGCCTGTGATAGTTGTTCCCCTTCAGGAAGGAACTGGCGTCGCCGGCGCTGCGATCGAGGCTTACCCCAATCATCACCAGTCCCTTGTCGTGATACTTCGCGGCAAAACCATCGAGTGTTGGCATGGAGGCGCGGCAAGGCGCGCACCAACTTGCCCAGAAATCGAGGATCACAACATGCCCACGAAACTGATGCAGTGACACACTGTTCCCGTCGAGGTCCTTCAACGTAAAGTCGGGGGCGGACTTGCCCACAGTGATCCCCTCTGGGGCAGCGGGCGCAGGCGCTCGTGTCACCGCTGAGGCGGGCGCGCTTGTAGCAGTACTACTGCTCGCAGTAGTACTGCTAGCCGGGGCAGCAGGGACCTCGTTCGTCGATGTATCCCCGGTCTGAGCTACCTTCGGCGCATTCGTCCTATGTGAGGCGACACTCCATGCGATCACCCCTGCCACCACCACAAGCACGACAACAACAAGAACCATCAGCCAACGTCCGTTATCGGCCTTCTCATCTAGCTTCTTCTGATCAGTCATCTCTCCCCTTCCACCCGGTATCGTATCTATTCAGCAAGACTTCATCGTGCGATCAGCGTACAATAGTATAATATGATGATCTTGTCAACCGAGCATAGGCTTTGGTGATGAACATGCAACGCGATGACAAACAAGGAGATTCTATGAATCAAGAAACGTGTCTATCGATATCTGAGTTCATAGCTGTCCTATCTAATCCTTATCGCGTTCGCATCCTGTGTGCGCTCTTTGCTGGAGAGAAGAACGTGAGCGATATCGCGCGTGAGGTCGGCCTTCCCCCAGCGCACGTCTCTTCGCACCTGCGCGTCCTCTACGACCGCGGCTACCTTGAACGACGGCGCGAATGGAAACAGGTCTTCTACTCGTTGCGCCTGCCGCAAGTCCAGAAGTTCCTCGAACTAGCCTCCCAACTTGCCGGACGTGATTCCGGGTCTTCCCCAATCCTGCCCCACTGATCAACAACTCGTTCCTTCACGATTGAACCTTCTTGCTGTCAACGGCTACTTACTTGTGACAGCCAGGGAGGGAATGATGAAGCTATGTGGTAGAATCGATACGGATCAAGCGCTCATGCAATATCGACGGCGCCTTTGCGAGGCTGAGCGTATAGCTCTCGTCAAGGCACAACCAAAGAAGAAGCCGATGGTCAAACAGAAGCGCGTACCTAGGCGTTGGAGAAGACGGTTGGCCGATGCACTACGCTAGGGAGGTCAATTGGCCCACGAACGTGATCTGCTGGCGAGGGTGGCCCGCAAGGATGATGCATCATTTCAGCGATTGTACGAGGAGTTCGCAAAGCGTGTTTTTCGCTACGCACTTACGTTACTGCGGGACCAACATCTCGCCGAGGAGGTCGTGCAAGAAACAATGATCACAGTCTGGGACAAGGCAAGCACCTATGTCGGGAGTTCTCGCGTGTCGACCTGGATCTTTGGGATCGCTCGTCACAAGTCATACGATATCCTCAAGAAGGAAAAGAAGGGAGGCCGCATGGATGAAATAGCTAGCGTTATTGATGATCCAGCTCCAGCGATCGAGCGCCAAGGCCACGTTCGTACGGCAATTGACAACTTGCCGCCCGATCAGCGCGAGATTATCTTCCTCACCTTCTATGAGAACCTTCCCTACAAGGCTATCGCAGATCTACTTGATATACCGGAGGGGACGGTGAAATCGCGCATGTACTATGCGAAGAAGAATCTTGCGGAGGCGCTCTCATGATGGAATGTGAACAGGTGCGAGCACTGATCCCCTGGTACGTGAACGGGACACTCTCAGGTGACGAGGCGGCCGCAGTGGCAGAGCACATCGCTGTGTGCGCCAATTGTCGCGAGGAACTGGCATCGACACACCAGTTGTCGCTTCAAGTGCGCACCGCGATCGATGAGACGCCGCCGCTTCCCGGACGCGTTTGGGATCGGGTAAGAACAGAGAAGGGAGAGGTACAACTCGGGAGCCTCGATCTCGGATCATTCCTTCTCGGTCTCTCTCTGGGATTATCAGTCACAAGAAGAGGAAGAGCGCGTTTTACAAGCAGCATGCGCCTACTGGGCCGGCAGGTACCAATATACAGCACAATAGAGAAGGAGGAGAACAGTGGAAAGTCATGATGTACAAGATCTACGCGAGGTATTAGAAGTAGTATCAGACAAGGTTCCAGCCCTGCTCCGCGGGCTCAGAGACGTGCTCTATTCCAAAGAGTCGGCGGAGAATATGGCCGAGTCTGTGGGCACGTTCTACAAGAGGCTGGTGGAATCGGGAATTCCCAAGGAAGATGCACTGGAGATGGCGCGGGGGTACATGATCAACCTGCGTGATATCATGGGAAAGAAGGGAATAAACATCGGCGACTTCACGCGCCGTCACGATGACGATGACGAGGGGGACGAGAACTGAAGCGGATAATCCACATACTCACCATCACCGGGTGCATCGGGAGGCTGATCGTCACTGCCGGCGGAATGGGAACGTCGTATCTCTACCGCCGGCGAAGATCGCTCCGTTCATTCTCGCGCACGTTGCGAAGGATGGGAATGTCGGATGATGAGGTTGGTCTCCTCACGAACGGCTATAAGGACATGATCAGCCTCCCCGGTCTGCGCCAGATCATACGTCACCGCGAGCACTGAGGCGAAATTGCGCCCAAGATTATAGTGTTGAATCGTGTCTCAACGTGGCAGACAAGCTACCGCGCTACGAAAGCCCCATACGATCAAGGCACACCCGATCAGCGTACAGCTAATCATCGGTCCGTTGCTCCATTTTACGCATGTCCCATCGCTCTATCACCGCTTTCTCTGCGTTCTTTGCCTCTCTGCGAGAGGAGACTCTTGATCTTTCTCATCACCCATCACAATTTGGCGCTCTGGAAAGAGGATGTTTCTGATCGGCACTTATCAGCCATCACCACGTCGCCCGATTGATCGAGCTGCTCTGGGCACCTATAATCACCATATGTGCGGGGAGTGGCGCAGCCTGGTAG
>JAGGXO010000087.1 GCA_021163015.1 Candidatus Bipolaricaulota bacterium | reverse complement strand
TATGGTTGCGCGCGATGCGTTTCCGGCGCTGTTCATCCACGATGAGGTGGCACGTATCGGCGATCGCAAACGTTCCCTCTTCGATCTCTATGCGATGGATGAAGACACCGTTCTTGTTCTTCTTGACGTCCAGAACCTTCGCATTCGCATAACGGGAGAGGTTCTCGATCCTTCCCGTATCAGAAATCTGTCCGCCTCCTTCAGCATAGAATACAGTCTGATCAAGAGCGACATATGCCGTTGTAGCAGGATCTTTCTTCATGTCAACAATCTCTGCATCCACTTCAGTGGATTCATAACCGAGAAAGAGAGTTGGCTTAGCAGACTCAATCACGTCTCCTATCTCTATTCCCTCCCTCAAATCTATGAATACGTTCTTGCGAGACCGGGCTTTCTGCCTATCCATTGCATTGTGGAATCCTTGCGTATCCAGTCTGACGTTGTGTTCGGAGACGATCTCTTCTGTCATCTCAATGGGGAAGCCGTAGGTATCGTAGAGTTCAAATGCCAGGTCTCCGGGGAGCACGCGTGTGCCCTCGCCGGTCAGTCTTTGAAGTATGCGCTCCAGGCGCGCCTCTCCAGCACGCAGCGTTTTGCGGAACGTCTCCTCTTCGTGGGAGATCACTCGTTGCGCGAGCGGGCGCGCGGTCACAATCTCTGGGTATACGTCGCCCAATGAATCGATCACTGGATCGACCAGTCCCGAGAGGGTTCCACGAGGCATATCAAGCTTCTCACTCGAGCGAATCGCCCTCCTGAGAATACGTCGCAGTACGTATCCCTGTTTCTCGTTTGCTGGCATGACTCCATCTGCGATGAGGAAGAGAATCCCGCGGAGGTGATCGGCGATGATATTCCTATTGAGTGCGTCAGCAGCGTCTAATGCCCGCGGCATCGCGGCCTGAATCCCCTCTATCGTTGGCTGGAATAGCGCGATGTCGTAGTCGGTTTTCACCCCCTGCAGCACCGCTGCTGTCCTCTCTAGTCCCATCCCGGTGTCGATGCTCTTCTTCTCAAGTGGGAGGAGCGAGCCGTCTTCTTGAGCGGCGTACTGCATGAAGACGAGATTCCAGATCTCGGAGAAACGGTCGCAGTCGCAGGCAACACCACGGCAGTCCGGGCCGCACGCTCTTTCCTCCCCTGCGTCGAAGAAAATCTCCGTGTCTGGGCCACACGGGCCAGTATTCCCTACGGGCCCCCACCAGTTGTGTTCTTTCCCCAGCTTGGCGATTCGTTCTCGGGGAATGCCGATCTCATCATGCCAGATGGCGAAGGCCTCATCATCGCCCTCATACACGGAGACCCACAATCGCTCAGCGGGGATATCAAGTTCACTTATCAAGAAGTCCCAGGCGTACTTGATTGCCTGATCCTTGAAGTAATCGCCAAAGGAGAAATTCCCCAACATCTCAAAGAACGTGTGGTGGTACGCAGTTCTCCCGACATTCTCGATATCCGTAGTGCGGAAGCACTTTTGGCATGTTGTAACACGGGGGTAAGCGGGCGCCACCCGCCCCCAGAAGATATCCTTGAACTGGACCATCCCCGCTGCTGTGAACAGAAGCGTATGATCTTTCGGCACGAGTGGCGCGCTCGGAAGATGGCGATGATTGTGTTCGAGGAAGTAGCCTATATAGCGTTTACGAAGTTCGTGAGCCTGCACTATGTCCCCCTTTGCGATTGACTGCGATTCTAATTCCAGTCCCCTGAGAAGTCAAAAGATGTCGGATGTAGCTGATTCTGTGCTTGACATCGTTAGTTCTGACGGCTATGATGAAGAACACTGGATGGTATTTCGTTATTTGATGTAGAGTAATGATAACAAGAAAAGGACTGGTATGGGCGGCATAACGCGATATGCTTTGCAACGCTTGTTGTTGACTATTCCGATGTTGTTCATTCTCCTTACTCTTGTCTTCCTGATCTTGCGAGTGATGCCTGGAGATCCTGTGGCAGCCATGCTTGGGGGCAGAAATGTCTCACCACAGTTGATGGACGAGTACCGTCATAAGATGGGGGTTGATCGCCCGATTCCCGTACAATTCGTAGAGTATCTGGGGGACATCGTGCGGGGAGATTTCGGTGATTCGTTCAGCACAAGCAAGCCCGTTGTCTCCGAGATCTTCCTTCGCTTTCCCGCCACGCTTGAGCTGGCCTTCTTTGGCTTAGTGTTTGCCTGGATTTTCGGATTTGGCACAGGCCTTCTTGCAGCAGTTCGCGTAGATCGGCCGATCGATCACGTGGTGCGTGTGTTCCATATTGGATCGTTTGCCATGCCGCTTTTCTGGTTAGGGTTGATGCTGCAGGTAATCTTTGCAGTGAAGCTCGGTTGGTTTCCAGTGGCAACTCGAATTGGGGGGAGAATTGCCTTTACTTTCAATGCGACGACTCACTTCTATCTCTTCGATGCCATCATGAGCGGTAACGGCAAGGTTATAGTTGATGTGGCAAAGCACCTGGTCCTCCCGTCAATCACGCTAGGGTTTGCTCAGGCTGGTCTCCTCGGCCGCATGACGAGAGCCAGCATGCTTGAGGTGTTAGATGCCGACTACGTTACCACTGCGCGGGCTAAGGGATTGAAGGAGCGTATCGTTGTTATGCGCCACGCACTGCGCAACGCCCTGATCCCGATCGTCACCGTTTTTGGCCTGCAGTTTGCCATTCTTATGGGAGGGGCAGTGCTCACCGAAACGGTATTCTCCTGGCCGGGGATAGCAAGCTTCCTCGTGCGCTCAATTGAGTCGCGAGACTGGCCGGCGATTCAGGGGGCAATCGTGTTCATAGCGATATTCATCTCGGTAATCAATTTGCTTGTAGATATTGCGTATTCGTTCATCGATCCGCGGGAGAGGTACTGAGATGGCAAGAGGGATGATAGCAGTACTAGATTGGATTGTTGACAAGCTCCCTCGTCGCCAGCCTGGGATGCGGCCCCCAACGGTGCCCACG
>JAGGXO010000070.1 GCA_021163015.1 Candidatus Bipolaricaulota bacterium | reverse complement strand
CCGCGGGGCCCTCGCGTGCCTCAACACCCCCTGGCCCTAATCCCCGCGTTCCCCCTTGTCCGACTTGAACCCGGAATCGTAGACCAGGTCGTAGTCGTACACCTCCATGTCGAGTATCCCCAGGTCGCGCTCCATCATCTTTCCAACATCGCATCCGAACCAGACAGGACGCTTGGCCTTAATCATCTCAACCGCCGCTTGTTTGAATACAGGCATCTCCACGTTCAGGTAACGGACGATATGGCCGTCAATTACGTTTCCCAGGTACTCCACAGTGTACAGTTTGTTGAACGGCTTGTCCGCAGTTGGACAGTTGATCAGGCAAGCGATCGAATCCAGATCGTATTTCACATACTCGTCGAAGAACTCCGTCGGCGTGATCTCGCCCATACGATGAAACTCCTCGTCCTTGTCGTGCCATTGCCAGAAGAATCGCCGCGGTGGCTGCCCTAGATGAATACACAGCATCCGATAGATAACGCCAAGCATCTCCTCCTTTCGCGTTCGTAGTGCGTTGCTATCTTTGCCCTGTTCATGGAGCCGGCGTAGCTCGGCAGCGTACTCGCGCAGTTTCGTGGTAACGACGAAGTTCATCACACGCGAATTGCTGCTGCTCTCCGTCTCGGGCATCACCTGTTTTGGGACTACCCCGTACTTCTTGACGAGGTTGATGAACATGTCCCACTGCCCGCCGTCCTGAAGGGGGTCCTTGAGCAGGAACATGAACAGGCGTCCGTCGATCGGCTGATCGAGGGTGGCGATTACGCTTTCCAGAAAGTAGTTCGATTTCTCTAACTTATCCCAGAACATTTGGTAACTCTGCGATAACTCGAACTCCTTCATATTCAGGTTCTTCATCGCCTCAGCGCGAAGCACATTCAGCCCGGAGAATAGCCAACAGCGTCCGCTGTGTTCCTGCGCGGTAGCCTTATTACTCGGAAGCTTATGAGAGAAGGTGTGGTCGGTCCCAGTGACAACCGCGCGGTTGAGAGCCACGGAGTGCACCGGATTCTTGGTGACTGCGTCCATCGAAAGGCGATTCTTGGGACTGCTGTCAAACGCCCTAGCATAGGCGTCCAGTTGTTCTGTCGTGATGTGCGTGGAAGGGATGCTTGCCATTTTTTCTCACTCTCCTTGGAGTTCGCGCAGACGGTGCTGGTATCCGCACCGCACAGGTGATATTAGCCCTAATGAGCCTGTTACCCAAATCCTCGAAGAAGCGAAATCTCCTCGCTATCGCATCCAAATGCCAGCACCTTTCCCATCTCATCTATCCCATTGCGAGGCGATAATTGTAGGCTATCCCGAGAGCAGTCACTCTTGACATGAACACGTAGGTGATAGATGTCACATTCATTGGAGCCTTGTACCCTGGGCATCATCTCCTTGTACATATACGTTCATAGGTAGGAAGCGTTTTTCTTGCCTGAGAAGAGGCGAGGAGGTTCGCGATGTGCGCAGCATGGTGTTATATTCGGTTGATCAGCTTCATTGCTCTGCTCTTGATGTTCATCGGTTCAGGAATGGAGTTTGCGCAAAAGCAAGCCGCTGTTGTACCACTCATGTCAGAGGCGCAGGTTTCTGACATATGGGGACGCCCACAACGGACAGTTGCCACGAGCGTTGGAGTTGACGGGGATGCTTCGAAAAGCAACAGCTCCATTTGGATCTACTACGCTCCGTACCGCTTAGTAGTCTATGAGAACGGCATTGTCACTCATTGCGTCAAATCGAAAGGATAGGAACCCACCTTCCACGGTTTCTTCCCCTGTGATACTGACTGCGCATGTGTCTAGCTCCCTCTGATAAGAGCGCCCCGTGCGAGACAGCGGAATCTTCAAGCCGCCAATCGCTGTATCCATGTACTGGCAGGACAATCTCTGGTTGAAGGCTCCTCATGCGATCGCTCTTGATTGCGCGCTCAGAGGTTTTTCATACAATCATCGGAGATCGCTTCTGCGAAGCTATTGTAGCGGTCAAAAGCACCCATGAGGCCAGGCAAAGCGAGTGTGCCTATTAACCTCGGAGCATTGCCGGTCAATCTCAGAACACATGCAGGAGGCTGAATGTCACCAAACGGACTAGGAAGGCCAGCTCTCGATATCGCCATTGTAAACGCGCTGGTGTACACGCTTGACGCATCAGACACTGTTGCCCAAGCGGTGGGAATCAATGGGAATACGATCGCCCTTTTGGGACCGAAGAGCGAAGTGCAAGAATTCGCGGATCACAAGACTCGAGTGATCGACGCAAATGGCCACGTGGTCCTCCCGGGCTTCGTCGACGCCCACACGCACTTCGCTCAAATGGGGGTAAGAGAATCACAACTAGATCTGTCTGACGCAACATCGAAGCACGAGGCTCTGGAAAGGGTCAGGAATCTTGCCATCACCAGGGCAGACGGCGAGTGGATGATCGGATCAGGGTGGGACGAGAGCCACTGGAGCGACAGCAACGAGTACATGAACAAGGAGGAGCTCGACGCTGCCTCTCCCAATAGTCCCGTCCTTCTGCGCCGGGTGGACGGCCACCTGGATTGCGTCAATACGCGCGCGCTGGAGATCCTCAATCTTCCAAGAGACACCATCGGCTACGATCTTGTGGATGGGGAACCGACGGGGGTGCTGAAGGAGGACGCGGTCGAGCTTGCGGCGGAGCTTCTGGAGCCGAGCGTCGAGGAGTTCGCTTCGGGGATCACTACGGCAACGAAGATTGCCTATCGCCGCGGCGTTACATCCGTTCAGGATGCACAAGTAAATGGGAAAATGGTGAAGGCCTATCGAGCCTTGAATGATTCTGGACAACTGAATATCCGGGCCAACCTGATGATCACGACCGATTTATTGGATGAACTAGTGGCTCTCGGCCTGGGGGCTGGTTTTGGCAACGATAGGCTGCAACT
>JAGGXO010000193.1 GCA_021163015.1 Candidatus Bipolaricaulota bacterium | reverse complement strand
GCAATGACGAGAAGGCCGATCATGAACGATAGGAACAGAATACGCAGCGCCGTCGGATGACGCAGGTTCTCCTTGAGAAGCGTCCATCCATGCGTCTTGATCTCGTCTGTGTGCACCTGTTGCAGACGGCACTCCTCGCATGTGGTGATGTGTGTTTTCTTTGCTAGCCAGTCCGAGATCGCTCCGAAGACGATCCCTGCGATGAACAGGCCTCCAAACAGGATCAGCGCCTTGCCAGGAAAGAGAGAAAGCATCACATAGGACTCATCGCCGGATGTTGCTATCATCCCTCCCACCAGTGCCCCAAACCCGATCAGCCCGTGCACATACATGGAGACATTCATGAACGCCCCCAAGCAGCCCGGCGTAGAGCCAAGGAAAGATGACAGCACGTATTCGCGCCACTTGCGCCCGCGCAGGGCTGTGGTCATCCCGCCGCGAGAACGCACGTTCAACCAGTCGACGAAGACCATCATCGAGAAGACAAAGATGGTTATCGTCACTGCCTCGCGCAGAACAGCAAGCACATTCATTTACGCCATCTTCTCCTTCTGCGGACCACCAAACTCCTGCAGCGCCTTGTACAGCTCTGCCGTGTACGTCAGCGCTGGCCCGCCACACATCATCACTGCTACCGCCGCCACTTCCCATATCTCGTCCTCCGTCGCGCCAGCGGCGAGGCAGCTCTGCGTGTGCATCCCAATGCAGTACTTACAGCGAGCCGTGAGGGCCATTCCCAGTGCAACGAGCTCCTTTGTCTTCAGATCGAGCGCATCCGGCTGAAGGACAGCGTCCATGAACTGTGTAAAGTGTCCTATCTCGTCTGGAACATGCTTCCCAAGTGCGCCGAGTGCTCGCTTGACATCCTGCACCGCTTCTTTCATCTCTCCCATTTGCAAAGCCTCCGATAATCGTGTTTCAACCGATTATAGCAGCTATTCCTCGGCCAATTAAGGCGACAAGCATAGCGATACCAGTCGTGGTAGCGAGTACAAGTGCCGTCTTCCCCCTTCCGAGCTCTCTGATGAGGACAGCGATCGTGGCCACACATGGGATGTAGAACAGGACGAACAGGGTGAAGGTCATCATCTGCCCGGCGGACAAGACTGAGGCTACCTGCGTTGTCCCCAGCGCTTGGAAGAGCATGATCAACGTCAGCTCTTTACGGAAGATGCCGAAGATGAGCGTTACGCCTACACTGAGAGGGAGGCCGAGTGCCCATGTGATGGGAAGAACGAGCAGGTTTAGGTAGTGGTTAATGTGCGCGTACTCGAATATGCTCAACAGGACGCTGCCCCCGATTAGCAGAGGCCAGGCAAGGACGATGAATTCGCGCGCGCGCAGCCATACCTTGGCCCAAACGACGCGCACCGATGGGACCTTGTACGATGGTATTTCCAGGATCAAGCCAGGGGTTACCTGAGGGAAGACCTTGGTCATTATCTTCCCGGCAATGGCGATAACAACGATGTTGATGATGTACAGGAGGAAGGCGAGAGTCGGTCCGAGGAAATAGCCGATCAGGCCGAAGATCACCGTGGTGCGGGCAACGCAGGGGACCATCACCGACAGGGTCGCGGTGATGAACCGGTCCCGCGGCGAATCGAGGATGCGTGTCGCCATCACAGCAGGTACGCTGCACCCATAGCCGGTGATGAACGGGATGACAGACTTACCATGCAGCCCTATCTTGTGCATGAACACGTCCATCAAGTAGCCAGCGCGCGGGAGATACCCGATGTCTTCCAACACGGCAAGACCGGTAAGAAACGGAATAAGGTAGGGAAGGACAATCCCGATTGCTCCGGCCACGCCCTGAATTGTCCCTCGCAACATAAAGAACCATATTGTGTGTGGATTGATCACCGTCGCCAGCGCGTCCACCGAGTGATCAAACAGGTCCATGATCGGCGCCTCAACCAGCGCACCAAGACGAAAGACAAGGAGGAAGAACCCGTACATGATGGCAGCAAAGAAGATGTAGCCGAAGAAGCGGTGCATGAGGAGCGAATCAACATGATCGCGCAGGCTGATCGTCGGCGATCCAATTATCGTCACATCCTCAAACAGCTCCATCGACAAGTGATGACGTTCGGAGGCTAAGACCTCTTCCCCACTACGTCCGCGGACCTGGCTAACCCTCTCCCGTAGCTTGTCTACCAGATCGAACTCATCAAAACCATTCTCATGCGCAAGGTCGGTGAAGAACTGATCCCCCTCCAGTAGCTTGACCGCCATCAGACGGGGTGAGAATCTAGCCTCTTTGATACTTTCCTCTATGTGTGAGGAGAGTCTCTCAATTGCTCGTTCCACATCGCTACTGTACTTGGGAGCGGGAACAACAGGATGTTCCTTCGCCGCCGCCACAACGCTGGCTGCCGCCTTCTTGACGCCGATTCCACGCACAGCGATTGCGCTCACCACTGGGACACCGAGGCGTTCGGAGAGCGCAGCAACATCAATCGTTAATCCTTTTCTCCTCGCCTCGTCCTCCATGTTCAAGCAGACGACAAGCGGGATTCCCATCTCTAAGATCTGCATCGTCAACTCAAGACCACGGCTAAGAAGGGACGCATCTATCACATTCAGCACCGCGTCCACGTCTCCCGAAAGAAGGAAATTGCGCGTCTCGGCTTCCGCTAGATCGAGAGAGGTCAAGGAATAAGCCCCAGGAAGATCTATGACCTCGGCACGCTTGCCGGCGATCAAGGCG
>JAGGXO010000135.1 GCA_021163015.1 Candidatus Bipolaricaulota bacterium | reverse complement strand
GCCCACAAGCAGCAGATTCCTCCCTACCCGCTGCACGTCGGTATCGTCACCTCACCGACCGGGGCGGCGATCCGCGACATCATCTCGGTGACCAGCAGGCGCTTCCCGCTGGCACAACTGTACATCTTCCCCAGTTCCGTCCAGGGAGAGGCAGCACCACAAGAGATCGTCTCGGCAATCGCTAGCGCGCAGCGGTTCAGCGCGACGCATACGCCGCTCGATCTGTTGATTATCGGTCGCGGTGGAGGATCGCTTGAAGACCTGAATGTGTTCAACGCAGAATCGGTGGCGCGAACGATCTACAAGTGCACGATCCCAGTCATCTCTGCGGTTGGGCACGAGATTGACTTCACGATCTCCGATTTTGTCGCCGATCAACGCGCTCCCACTCCATCTGCCGCAGCGGAGATCGCCTTCCCAGATCAGGAAGACGTACGTCGGCAAGTTCAGCTTGCTAGCGTGCAAAACCTGCGCCGTGTGCGCGCCAGTATTGACCGTCGAGAAGAGAGGATGAACTCTCGCTTGCACGAGTACGTCTTCCGCCTCCCCAGCCGCAAGATCGATTCGCTCGCCCAACAGCTCGATTTGTATTTACATGATCTGCTACGCGGGACGCAGCAGGCGGTGGCCAAACGGACACAAGCACTCGATCACACAGAAGGGCTGCTGCGACTATCCGATCCGCGCCTTCCACTACGCCGAGGCTACTCGATCACACGCATCAGTGGAGAGAAAGAACCTTTGCGGGACGCAGCTAAGCTCTCGTCTGCCATGAAAATCGAAACCAGATTGCTACACGGTACGGTGCTGTCTAGCGTTGAGGAGGTGAAGACGGATGAAGATCGATGAGAGCCTGAACAGGCTGGAGGTAATCACCAAGCGCCTAGGACAGGAAGAGGTCCCACTCGATGAAGCGCTCGCCCTCTTTGAGGAGGGGATCACGCTCGCTGCGAGGACCAAGAAATCGCTCGACGAGGCACGACTGAAGGTGAAAAAGGTACTAGAGAAGGCTAAGGATACATTCCTGATCGAGGATTTTGACCTCCAGTAGATAGGGTTTATAATCGTCGCTATTATGAAAAACAGCATGAATACGGATCTTATCATTATCGGTGCAGGCCCGGCTGGGTTGACTGCGGGGATCTACGGCGGGCGCGCCCTCCTCTCAACCATCATCCTGGAGCAGGGACTCCCAGGCGGACAGCTCAATGAGACCGACTTCATTGAGAACTTCCCTGGATTCCCTGAGAAGATCGCTGGCCCGGAGTTGATGAAGCGCACGCGCTCGCAGGCGGAGAGGTTGGGAGCGAAGATCATCATGGACACTGTCACCCATATCGAGCCGATTGGTGATGGCTACCGCGTGCACGGCACGCAGAAAGAGTACGGGGCTCGTGCGGTGATCATCGCTAGCGGATCGCACCCGCGAGAACTCCCGGTCGACGGAGCGAAGGAGCTTAAGGGAAAAGGTGTCTCTTACTGCGCAACATGCGATGGTTTCTTCTTCCAGGGTAAGAGGATCATCGAGATCGGGGCAGGTGATTCCGGCCTTACCGAGGCGATCTTCCTAACGCGTTTCGCCGAGTCAGTGCAGATCGTCGTCCGCCACCCCCAGGATGATCCGCATGCTCTTCGCGCATCGTCGAATATTCTGAAGAAGCGTGCGGAGGAGAACGAGAAGATATCATTCCTGTGGAACACGGTAGTGGAAAAGGTCCTTGGTGAGGACCGTGTTAGTGGTGTCCTACTGCGCGATCTCGGTACTGGGAAGAGTGAGCAAATGGCGATAGATGGCGTGTTTGTAAATATCGGACACATTCCCGATACTGAATTCCTAAGAGGCGTAGTGGATCTCGATCGGCATGGTTACATCGTCACGGACGATCACTTGCGCACGAACCTTCCGGGTGTATTCGCCGCCGGGGATGTTCGCACCGATGCGAGCCGCTATGCCCAAGCTGTAATTGCCGCAGCGGACGGAGCGATTGCGGCAATCGAAGTAGAGAGCTACCTAGCCCAGCAGAGGTGAGATAAACAGTGTACATGACCATCCCGGAGTTCCTTGACCGCACGTTGACGCGTTTTCCTGATAGGATAGCGATAAGGAACACGAAAGAGAAGCCACAGGAGCCACGGGAGGTCACGTACCGCGAACTCGATCAGATGGCGAGTAAGCTCGCCGTTGGCCTGGCGAAGATGGGAATCATGAAGGGCGACAGGTTGGCGATCATGTCGCGCCCGCGCATCCGCTTTGCTGCAGCACTCCTTGCGATCACCCGCCTTGGCGGCTGGGTGATCCCGCTCGATCCTACTCTAACTCCGTCCGAGGTGGCGGACATCGTCGATCGATCCGGCGCGAAGGTAGTACTTGCGCCAGGAGAGTTGTTTGATCGACTCCCATCAGAGGGGATTGAACGGATCAACTTCGACGATGCGGATGAGGGCACCCCATTCTCCTCGCTTCTCCTCGATGGCAGCCCGCCGCAGGTGGAGATCGATGAGAAGGATATCGCCGTTTTGGCTTACACATCCGGCACGACCGGTGGAGCAAAGGGAGTCCTGTTAAGCCACGGAAACCTCACCGCCGACATCGAAGGGTGCATAAAAGTGATGCCGATTACAGAGCAGGATGCCTTTCTGTCGATCGCCCCATGGCATCACATTCTAGGTTTGACCACCGCGCTCCTTGTTCCTTTGTATACCGGAGCAATGGCTATGTACACCGACGACTACCGCTCGATCGCGTCTCTCATGAAGAAGAACGAGGTGACAATCTTCACCGGTGTTCCCAAGCTGTACCACACGATGTACGAAAAGCTGATGGTGCAGGTGAAATCATCACTCATGGGACGCATGATGCTACCGATTGCTCCGCGCTTAGTCGGCAAGAAGATCAAGGAATCGTTGACTGACGGAAAGTCGCGTTTCTTCATCTCCGGATCAGCTCCGCTCGACCCCAAGGTTGCCCTCGGGTTTTTGAGACTGGGGATCCGACCGCTGGACTCTTAGTTCCTCATCTAACAATATCCTCTACTGTCTTT
>JAGGXO010000153.1 GCA_021163015.1 Candidatus Bipolaricaulota bacterium | reverse complement strand
CTCCATCCTTGGGAACAAGGCGTTTGCTATCAAGCGCGTATTCCTATCACACGGCCACGCCGATCACATCGCGGGCCTCGTTTCCCTTGTTAACATCCGCAACAACGCGATGGGTGACAAGGAAAAAAAACTCATTATCTACTATCCAAAGGAGAACTACCTCATCTCGGAGATGAGCAATTTTATTGGTCGCACGAACAGACACTTGAACTATCAACTTGAGTGGGTGCCGCTCGAAGCCGGAGACCGCATCGAGCTTATCAGTGGGCAGCTCCCGCGTTACATCGAGGCCTTCCCCACCGTACATACTTACAGCGAAACATCGCTTGGTTACAACATTGTGGAGGTGCGCCATCGGCTGAAGTCCGAGCTTGCCGGTGCGTCGCAAAAAGAGATCATGGAGATGATCAAGAGCCAAGGAAGAGAGGCGATCAGCGAGACCTACAACCAGCGCCTCTTCTCCTACGGTGGCGACTCCGTACCCATCAAGCCAGAGTACATCGCCGACACGGAGGTCCTCTGCCACGACACGACCTTCCTCGATGAGGAGGATCGCAAGGAATACAAGCACGCAACCATGGCTGAGGCGATCGACGTGGCGTGCAGGGCGGGGGTGAAGAAGGAGTTGATCTGCCTTCACATCTCCAGCCGTTACAAGAACAAAGTGAGGGAGATCGCCGCGGCCAGCGGCCGCTACGAAGGCCTCGACTTCAAGGTGACCCTCGTCCCGCCCGGCCGCGTATTCACCGTGGAGTGAAGTGTCCAGCGTACGGTCCCGCCATTTGTTCGCATTGCTGAAGGTCCGCTCTGCAACACAGCTTGCCTTCTACCTCAGCCTGTTTCTGCTGATAATTCTGCTCGCAGTCCGGCTCATACCGGCGAATGGAATGTCGATCGACTGGCGATTCCTTCTCCTCCTTGGTTCGTTCATGCTTATCTCCGAGGGGTTGCAATCGACCGGTTTCATGGACTGGATCGCTGCCAGGGTGGCCTTTATCGGTCACAGCGCGAGAGGGCTCTATCTCATGTTGCTGTTCGGGGCGTTCGTGCTAGCGATGCTCATCACCAACGACGCAGCCCTGTTCGCGGTCATCCCGTTCACTATCGTCCTCGCACGGCGGATGAGGTTGCACCTGCGCCGCATAGTGATCTACGAGATCATCGCGGTGAACCTGGGTAGCGCGTTGACCCCGTGGGGAAACCCCCAGAATTTGTTCATCTATCACTACTACCGCCTTTTGCCAGGGGACTTCTTTCAACAGAGTTATCCGTTTGTACTCATCGGATTTGCCGTGCTCTTCCTCCTTTCCTTACTGACTTTCAGGTCTGGTAAGAAAAAGGGGCTTGACAGCGCAAACGCAACGGAGGTGAACAGTGAACCGCGGGTCTCTTGGAGGAAGACGGCGATTTTGCTGATCGTCTTCGTATTGCTGGTCCTCAGTGTCCTGCATATTGTCCCCGTATCAATCTCAGCTGGGCTTCTTGTCCTCTACATGGCGATTACACTGCGGGATGGTTTCAACCGACTCGACTGGTGGCTGTTGGGGACCTTCCTCCTCCTCTTTCCCACGATGAGCGGCTTGGGGACTGCGCTCGCGCGGATGCTCGGACGTGATATATGTGGGCACCTGAGCGTGTACGGGGCGGGGATCGGAATATCTCAACTGATCAGCAACGTCCCTGCGGCGATGCTCCTTGCTCGCGTTACCGCTGACTGGCGCAGCCTGTTCTACGGTGTGAACCTCGGCGGCCTGGGGACGGTAGCGGCCTCGTTTGCTAACCTGATCGGCCTGAGCCTCTACCTGCAGGGAGTAAAGGACGACTGGAAGGGATTTCTAGTGGAGTCGCTTGTATGGAACGCACTCCTGTTGGTGGTCCTGGGCGGAGCCTTCGTGCTGATCGTTGATTGATGAGCAATTCCGTGACCCAGTAAAGCATTAGTGGCAAAACACTGTAGTTGCTACTCACGAAGACTTTAGCCTTGAAATTTAACTATCGTGGGTATACACTATAACCTGGTGATCCGTATGCAGAAGGCTAAGTCAGCGTTCAAGGTCGGAGGATTCATCGAAGCTCCTTACTTCGTCGATCGGGATGATGAGCTGCAGCATCTGTATCATGATGCACGCACGCTCTCGCAGAGCAACGTCGTCATCGCTCCACGTCGATTCGGTAAGACTTCCCTCTTGCGTGCTGTTGAATCGCGCGTGAGTGAGGAGATGCTGGTTTCCTACATCAATTGCCTCGGCATGGTTGACCCAGTGGGCTTTCATGATCGGATTGTTGAGGGAGTACTGCGATCGTTTGCTGTGCGCCACGGGAAGGGGAAGGTGCTTCTCGCTACTTGGCGTGATCTGATCAAGAAGCCTGTATTGGGGATGAGGGATGCACTGGCGGAGATCGGGGGGAGCATCGAGCGGATGGGCGCAATTCGGCTCAAGTTTCGTACTCGAGAGGTGGATACGCAGGCTCTACTGGAATCAGCGCTCGCCTTCCCGGAGAAGCTTGCGGCTGAGCAGGGCGAGAGAATCCTTATCATACTCGATGAATTTCAGGCTCTCGCTCCACTCGGTGAGCACATTTTCGCACTTCTCAAAGAGAAGATGGAGTCACAGAAGAGAGTTGTTTACCTGTTCAGTGGAAGCAGCCTGCGCATGTTGCATGAAGTGTTCGGTCGAGAGGGGAAGAGTCCGCTCTATCAGATGGTAGGACGCTTGTTCCTAGGGGAGATCCCTTCTCCCTTCGTCCATCGGTTCTATCG
>JAGGXO010000125.1 GCA_021163015.1 Candidatus Bipolaricaulota bacterium | reverse complement strand
CCCTTATTCATCGGAGCACCTGTCCCTTCACGCGGATACGGATCTTCTCGCGCTTCCCCGGCATGTACGTAAACGGAATCTCCTCGACATCAATCACTTCGACTGTATCTCTGATGGCGCCAGCCGATGCAGCGTTGTCCTTGGCGTGTTCCGTCACCTGTGCAATCGCCTCATCGCGGTCATCGATGTCCAGATCGACAACACCCTCTGCGTAGGCACCTATCTCAGCGATTGTCGTTCCTACCGCACCACCCACCTCGAAGTGATCGGGGCTTAGAACTTCGCTGACACCAGCGATATTCTCCTTAGGAACGACCATCGCTCCACCGCCGATGAAGATGGCTGGAACCGGATCGGCGGTCGTCTTCATCTTGTCGATTGCCTCTTCGATCGTTGCCTTGATCTTTGCCCAGGCGGCGTTGATAAGAGGCTTGGGGACCTCGGCGATCTCCTCGGGGTGAGTAGCAAAGCTAGTCTTGAACACATCGAGCTTACGCTGTAGCTTGCCCAGAGCGACCGCCGTGTCGTGGACCGTCAGGAGTGGGCCACCGAAGGATTTCCCAAGCCGCACTAGGTTGTAGCCGACGCTCTCCGGCCCGAGAGCGGTCACATCATTCCCCTCGTGCTTGATGATCGTCCCTCCACCGAGAGCTATCGACAGGAGATCGGGACAGCGGATGTTCGTCTTTACACCGCCGATTGTCGCTGTGATTGAGGATTCCCTGGGGAAGCCGTTGACGATGTAGGCAACGTCCGTCGATGTACCGCCGATGTCGACCACTACCCCGTCCTCAATTCCCGATAGGTAGACCGATCCGCGTACGCTTGCCGCCGGGCCGGAGGCAACGGTGAAGATGGGGTAGTCCACCGCGTAATCGGCTGACATCACGCTCCCATCGTTCTGGACGATGAACAGAGGGGCATCGATCCCGCGTTCGCGAACGGCGGAACGCAGCGACTTGACAGCGCGCTGCATCACCGAGATCACCGATGCATTGAGAATCGTCGAGTTCTCCCGTTCCAACAGCGAGATTGTCGCAATGCGGTGCGACAGGGTGATATGAACGTCATCTCCCAACACATCGCGCACGATCTTTGCCGCTTGTTCCTCGTGATCGTTGATGATCGGGGAGAATACGCCGGTGATCGCCACCGAGTCGACCTTCCCTTTCATCAAGCGACAGGCATCCTCGATTGTCTTTGTGTCAAGCGGGACAATGTCACGTCCGTCGTATTCCGATCCGCCCCGGATGATGTGTACCAACTCGCTTCCGCCGATTGCCCGTTTGAGGTCTTCTGGCCAGCCGGTTAGTGGAGGGATAGCTGTTGTCGCCGGTGCGCCCAGGCGGAAGATCCCCACCTGGTTCAGGTTACGGCGTTCGATCAAGGCGTTGGTCGTGTGGGTGGTCCCAAGCGACACCATCGCTATATGCGCCGGATTTGCTCCCGACTTTATCAACACCTCCTCCAGTGCCTCAACGATGCCACTGGTGACGTCTTGAGTGGTGAGCGACTTTGCCTTAGAGAGCACGTTCCTCCCCTGCATGAGTACACCGTCGGTGAATGTCCCTCCCACGTCGAAACCAACGCGCAGTTGTCCCTTCTCTTCCATCCGTTCTACCCCCATAGTCCTGATAGGCCGTATTGTTCCTCTATCTTCCACTCCGTAATCTCAGAGCGTGGTGGCGATTCATACCCGTAGACCTTACTGTGGGTCCACTCGAAGCGTCCCTTCAGTTCACTCAGAAACTCTGCGTACTTGAACGGTGCCAAGATTGCATCGATCACAGGAACCCCTAGTTCCTCCTGCAATTCCTTGTAGAACCCGAACTCGATCGTGCATCCGAGGATGATCACCTCAGCTCCGTCGACCTCCACCGCCTCTCTCGCCGCATCCCGCATGCGTTGCGCGGTCACGGCTGGGTCCTTCTGAAAGTCATACACGCCCATGCCGAGCGACTTAAACGATGCCAACTGATCGGAAAACCCGTATTTCGCCACGTTTTCATGCATCTTGGGGATCCACTTCCTTCGCCCGACGAGGATGGAGAACGTGTGCCCCAATGTGGTGGCGATGTGCATCGCCGCCTCTGCCGGCGCAGTAACCACCATGCGCTCGGCAATCTCACGTGCTTCAAGAAGCCCTGGATCGTAGAAACAGCCGATCACGGCAGCGTCGTACCCATCCAATTCTGCCTTGCGGACGGTGTGCAACGTATCGGCAAGGATCAGTGCCTCGTAGTAGTGGTACTCGAGGTGCATCGGTCCCCGTTTCAAGGAGACAACATCAACTTGCGTTTCAGAGCGTTTCGCCGTCTCCAGATATTCCTTGATCGGTTGATCGAATAAATCGGTTCCAACAGGATCGATAAACAGTATCTTGCTCATAAAGTCACTCCTTTACGATTGAATCAACTGCCAATGGGCTCGGATAGAGGTGACAGCGCACGAAGTGCCCTGGCTCAACCTCTATCATCTCTGGAATCTTCTGTGAGCAGATGCCGCCCGCTACAACTGTGCAGCGGGTGTGGAACCCGCATCCCTGCGGCACATTTACCGGGCTTGGGATCTCACCTTCCGAGGTGATCTTTGCTGGCTTCATTGCTTCTTCCTCTTCTGATACCACAGGAATAGAGGAGAGAAGCATCTTGGTGTACGGGTGAAGGGGACTGGCGAAGAACTCAGATGTCTCTGCCACTTCGCAGATCTTTCCCAGGTACATGATGGCGACACGCGTCGCCACGTTTCGCATGAGACTGAGGTCATGCGTGATGAACAGGTACGAGAGATTCATCTCCCGCTGGAACTTGATCAGCATGTTGATGATCTTTGCCTGTATGGAGACATCCAATGCAGAAGTCGGTTCATCAAGGATGATCAGTTTTGGGCCTGTCGCCAGCGCGCGCGCGATTGCCACCATCTGCCTCTCCCCTCCTCCAAGGGAGTGAGGGGACTTGTACATGTAGTCTGGTGGCAGCTCTACACGTTCCAGGAGTTCCACCACGCGTTCCTTGCGGTCATGTGAGTTCCCGAGGTGATGGACCTTAAGAGGGAGTTCCAATATCTGCTGGATTGTGCGTCGGGAGTTTAGCGATGTGCCCGGATCCTGGAACACGATCTGGATCGACTTCTTTAGCTCCTTGGGACGCTTCGATACAGGCCTGGAAATATCCTTACCCTCAAACATGATCCTTCCCGATGTAGGCGAATGAAGGCCGACAACCGTGTAGGCGACCGTGCTTTTCCCTGAGCCGGATTCCCCCACCAACCCCAAGGTCTCTCCCTCTACTACGGAGAACGAAACAGCATCGACAGCGCGCACCATCCCCTGGGAAGTAATGAAGAATTTCTGCAGCTTATCTACCTCAAGGAGCTTGTCACTCATCGGCTTCACCTCCGTACAGGAAACAAGCCACATCGTGGTCATCACTTGCGTGAGTGACCGAAGGGCGTGATTGACTG
>JAGGXO010000195.1 GCA_021163015.1 Candidatus Bipolaricaulota bacterium | reverse complement strand
GCTCTGTCCATCCTCTCGTCCACCGCGGGCGGGATCATCATGCTCGCCCAGCTCTATCTAAAAGACTTGCAGGCACCCCCAATCGTGATCAGCATGTTGACGAGCTTCGTCTGGATGGGGGCGCTGATCGGGAGCACGATGTGGGGGACGCTTGCGGATCGCTACTCGCGCAAGCGCCTGTTGTTCTTGATCCTCATGACAAGTGCTGTTGCCACCGGCTCCCTCGCCTTCCTTCCCCCAGCTGCTGGTGTCTTGCCAGCAGTCTTTCTGCGAGTGCTGATGGTGACTGGTATCGCACCGGTGACGATGGCGATCGTCTCCGCGGTCACTACGACTGATCATCGTGGGAGGGATCTATCGTACCTAAGCGCATCGCGGTCGGCGGGTTCAGCGCTGGGGAAGATCATCGCTGGGTTCCTGCTCGCTGATCTTGGCTATAGGTTGAGCTTCTTCTCGCTTGCTCTCTTGCCGATAGTCGCCTGCATGTTTATCTTGCTGCTGCCACGCGTAGAGGATGCCAGCAGGAAGACGCGCCAGTCCTTGGCCACTTCACTTCGTACAGGCGGACTGAACGGCCTTTACATCAGCGGAGCACTGCGGCAGATGGGAACGTCGGGGGCGGCATCGTTGATCTTCGTGTACATGGCAACGCTGGGGGTTCCGGTAGCGATAATGGGAACGATAAACGCTATTGGTGCTGCGGCTTCCGTATTAGGAATGCTCATATTTGGGCGCCTGTCCGATCTCGTTGGACGAAAAACAATCTTCGCCTTTGGCTTCGGGATATCGGCGGTTGTTCCTGTGATCTTTGCTTTCTCCAAAGGAGCATGGGGAATCGCCCTTGGCTACTTCATCCTCGGAACGTCATTCAGCTCGCTCTACGCCGGATCGACGTCGTACATCGGCGATCGCACTCCAACAGAGAGACAGGGAACGATGTTTGGCCTGTTCAACTCAAGTCGTGGAATAGGAGGAGTGATTGGCCCGCTCATCGCTGGTGCGCTGACCCCGTTTGTCGGCTTCCGCGGGATGTTCCTTGTCATGTCGGGCATAGCCTTTCTCGGATTCCTGACAGTCCTTGCAAGGACAGAGCAAGGAAACGGAGGGCCCGCGTAGGATAGGATTGTCCCGCTTGTGAGAGTCTTCTTTCCTCAAAGTAGGATCAGCTTTCTCCCGTTCACGAAGGCAGGTGCTTGACTTGCCCATGTGCCAATAATGGACACAAGTAGAACTGGAGAGGGAAGGTCTATCTGCGGCAAGAGCATCTCATGGTGTTGCCGCAGAATGGGTCCAAGCGTATACTTGCTACAAGGTATGTCAGGCCAGACGGCCATCCAGCCTTGCTGGGTGGCCGTTCTTGTTGTTTCTGAGAAGGGAGGATGGATGTTAACTAGAGGACTTATCGTTGTTGGATATCTGGCTCTTCTTCTTGGCATCGGATTCCTTGCCCGCAGACGGGCTAGAGGAACGGCTGGCGACTATTTCATCGCCTCGCGCAGTCTGCCTCCGCTTGTGTTGTTCCTTACCATGGCGGCAACAAACTTCAGTGCATTCACTGTCTTTGGATTCTCCGGCGCGGGATGGCGCATTGGGTATGCTTTCTATCCGATCATGGCCTTTGGCACGGGATTCATGGCTCTGTCTTTCTATCTTATCGGTATACCAGTGTGGAAGATTGGGAAGGAGCGTGGCCTCGTCACCCCTCCGGAGTTCATCTTCGACCGCTTTGGAAGCACCACACTTCGCCTTCTGTTTTTCTCTGTACTGACGGTGTTCACCTTGCCCTACCTTGCGATGCAACCGATGGCGGCCGGGTACGCTCTCGAAGGGCTTCTCGGGATTCCTTACCTTGCCGGAGCTGCCCTCATCACAGCGGTGATGCTCCTGTACACGTTCTTTGGAGGGATGCGAGGAGTTGCCTGGACTGACGTCTTCCAAGGGGGAGCACTCATTATTCTGCTTTTCGTCGCATTGGGGATGATTGCCGCTCCCTTTGGAGGGATCGCGGCCGCAAACCGTGCCGCGGCCTCCCAGGTGCCGGAACTGTTCAGTCGTCCTGGAATGGGCGGCGTACTTAGTCCAGGGATCTGGCTTGGTTACATGCTCCTGTGGTTACTCTGCGATCCGATGTTTCCGCAGCTCTTCCAGCGGTTCTACGCTGCCCGCAGCAAGAGGGCACTCGGTCTGACAATGAGCCTCTACCCGCTGATCACAGGAGTCCTGTTCCTCCTTCCGGTGGCAATCGGTGTTATTGGACGCTTGGCCTTTCCAAGTCTCCCAGCGAATACGACGTCGGACAAGATCCTCCCGCTACTTCTCGGTCGCTACGTCCCTCCAGCAGTTGAGGCACTCGTCTTGACCGCCGCCCTTGCCGCACTCATGTCGACCCTTGACTCTCAGCTCCTCACCCTCTCCTCTATGTTCACTCGCGACCTTGTGGAGCCGCTCTCGCGGCAGGGTACCCACACATCACCCTGGGTGGGGAAGCTCTTTGTCGTCGGTCTTGCAGTGGTCGGCCTTGCTATAGCCGTGAGGCCGCCGGCGACGTTCCTGACGATTGCAACCGAGACATTCACCGGACTTGCCGTTCTCTTTCCAACTGTGATAGCCGGTCTGTACTGGCGAAAAGCGACAGCAAAGGGGGCAATAGCGTCGATCACTGTCGGCGAAGGGTTGGTCGTAGCATATCACTTCCATACACTGCCAAGCCTTGGAACGCTTCCGGTGATTCCGGTTGTTGTCGCCACGAGCTTTGTGCTCATGGCTGTAAGCCTTGGTACTCGTCCTCACGCCCGCGGGCGCGGGCCAGTTTCTGAAAGTAAAAGACCACGCTTGAAGTGGAAATGGATAGCCATCTTTGGGGCAATGTTCATCTTAGGAAACGACTTGTGGAACTGGGAAGATGGGAGACTTGGTCCTCTTGGCTTCCCATGGTGGGTGTGGTACTTCCTAGGCCTGTGCGTAATACTTGCCGTCCTATTTTGGATCCTTGCGGTGCGATCTGGTGTTGAGGCAGAGACATCAGAACATGGCAACGATGCCAAGAGGTAAGACAGCGGCCAAAAAGCCCAAGAAGGGGACAGGCTACTTTTCCATAAACGACAAGACACCGCAGTGTGTGCTTTATGGAAAAGTAGCCTGTCCCCTTTTCTTGAGAAGGAGTAACGCTTCCTGCAGCAGGAGTTTGCTTCTTGGTCGATTCAGCCAGATGTTTGCCCCCGATGGGTGGGGAAGGGGGACGATCGATCGTCCGTCCTTTTCGTAGGCCTGGCCGATGGCTTCATCGAGCTTGATATTGCCCAGGAAGTGGCGGATTGCTACCCCACCGACAGGGATGATCAATTCAGGTTGCACTAGCTCAAGCTCGCGAGCTAGGAACGGCAGGCAAAGCTTTCGTTCTGCTGCTGTTGGGATGCGGTCTCCACGTGATGTGCCCTTTCCCGGGTAGCACTTGGTGATTGCTGTGATGTACTGCTCCCGGCGGAACTCTTCTTCCTCAAATCCTGCCTGTGCAAGCCAAGAGAACAGTCTCTTACCCGCCGGGCCGGAGAATGGAAGACCCAGCTCGACCTCACGTCCTCCTGGCGCTTGTCCGACGACCATGATCCGCGCTGTTGCAAGCCCGGAGAAGATCGCCCGCGGGGTGATCGGGTAGCCTGCCTCTGCACAGAGATGACAACTGCGCATCTGCTCCTGACACCTCATAAGGTTTCTTCTTGTGGTATCCTCATCCATCAGAGCATCGTATCCCTTTCCTGGTCGCGAGAAGAACCGGATTTTGTGACTGGGAATTTCCATTAGCGTGAACGGGCTTGAAGATCTGGATTGACAAAATCCTAAGAACATAGGGCTGATCCCACATTCATGCCTCCTCTTGTTACATTAGTCTACCACATTCAGCTTAAGCAAGCTATGGTCACAAGAAGCTCACGCTTGCCCTGAACGGAAAGGTGTGTTACATTAGTTGATCCAAAAGGGAAGGATGGTGAACTGTATGCAAAGTGCTGGCAGGCGGGTGGTGGGACTGATGTTGGCCGGTGTGTTGCTGTTGAGCGTCATTGGCTTTGCGACGACACAGACGTTCATCAACAAGACGCGGAAAACCGTTACTGGGATCAGGATTGAGTTCTCCAAGCGAGTGATGATCACCAGGCACAATTCCGCCTTTCCCGATCAGTCACCGACCGGTAGGAGCGATGAGTTCACGTTCAGCGGGAGGGATCTCCGCAACCTTGGACGATGCAGCATCACTTGGATGCCGAGCTCAGTGAAAGTGACGGATTACGAGTGGATCGAGAAAGCACAACCGGCGCAGGCCACACAGGGTACTTCGCCCAGTAGCGAGCAGGAGTTCAAGCTCCCCGATCCGAACACACCACCGATACTGTACGGTGACGACTACCCCGGTCCTGATGAACCGCTGTACCAGCCTGAGCCCGATGAACAGATCTGGCTGACCGATCTAGAAG